>JAURFZ010000014.1 GCA_030834045.1 Burkholderiales bacterium | reverse complement strand
TGAGTTTCGTCAGGCTGTCTCATCTTTCTTTAAACGATGCAAGTCATTAGTCATCGCAGGCGTGTTGTTATCACGGGGCTTGGCTGCATCAGCCCCGTTGGTAATACCGTTGCAACGGCCTGGGATGCCGTTGTTGCAGGGCGCACGGGCATCGCAACCGTTACACGGTTCGATGCCTCGGTTCTTCCCGTACATTTTGCAGGTGAGGTGAAAGACTTCAACGTCGAGTCCTATCTTCCTGCGAAAGAGGCACGTCATATGGATACCTTCATCCACTATGGCATTGCCGCGGGTTTACAGGCCATCGATGACTGCGGAATTGAAATTTCGGATGCCAATGCCGACCGCATTGGGGTGATGGTTGGTTCAGGAATTGGTGGGCTTCCTCTTATTGAAGAAACGCATGCCGATTACACGGCAAAGGGTGCTCGACGAATCTCGCCTTTTTTTGTACCCGGCTCCATCATCAACATGATTTCAGGCCACCTCAGCATCCTCAGAGGCTTAAAAGGCCCGAACCTGTCTGCGGTAACCGCATGCACAACGGGCCTTCACAGCATTGGCCTTGCTGCCCGTCTCATTCAAGCCGGCGACGCTGACGTGATGGTCACCGGGGGCGCAGAATCAACCATTTCGCCTCTTGGTATCGGTGGGTTTGCTGCTGCTCGTGCGCTGTCTACCCGAAATGACGACCCGGCAACAGCCTCGCGGCCTTGGGACAGGGACCGAGACGGCTTTGTCTTAGGCGAGGGTGCAGGCGTCATGGTAATTGAAGAGTATGAGCATGCCAAGGCCCGAGGCGCCCGAATCTATGCCGAGCTCTCCGGGGTTGGTTTTTCAGGCGATGCCTTTCACATGACCGCTCCCGATCAGGACGGCCCAAAGCGCTGCATGCTTAATGCAATGCGCGATGCGGGCCTTAACGCTTCAGAGGTGGGTTACATCAATGCCCATGGCACCTCAACCCCGTTAGGTGATAAAAACGAGACCCAGGCTATCAAGGCAGCGTTTGGTGAGCATGCAAAGGCAGTGCGTATTTCATCAACGAAGTCGATGACGGGGCATCTTCTGGGAGGTGCTGGGGGGCTTGAGGCTGTTTTTACAGTGCTTGCTCTGCATCATCAAGTCTGTCCGCCCACTATCAATATTTTTAATCAAGACCCGGAGTGCGACCTCGATTACTGCGCGAACGAGGCGAAGCCCGGGAGTTTTAAGGCCGCATTAAAAAATAACTTCGGATTCGGGGGAACGAACGGCTCACTGGTATTTACCAGAGGCTAGGTGCCAAGGTAGCGCCCGGTGGCCGAGATCCCTTCTGACCTTGACCTTGTCCAGCGTGTAAAAAACGGGGACAAGGAAGCCTTTAACCTGCTTGTCTTGAAGTACCAGCGGAAGGTCGGCCGTCTTGTTCGACGTCTGGTCAGTAACTCGGATGAGGCCGATGATGTTGTACAGGACGCCTTTATAAAGGCCTACCGGGCCCTGCCGCAGTTTCGAGGCGACAGTGCCTTCTACACCTGGCTCTACCGAATCGCCGTCAATACCGCTAAAAACCACTTAGTTAGTCGGGGTAAAAGGCCTATTTCCTTCTCGGAATTGGCTTCCAATGAAGGCGAAGAGGAATCTTTTGACGTTCCGGTTGTCACAGTAGACAACAATACGCCTGAGGCGGAGCTTATGAGTCGGCAGATCGCTGAGACAGTGAATCGCGCCGTGTCAGCACTGCCCGAGGAATTACAGACCGCGCTCAGTTTGCGGGAGATTGATGGTTTGAGTTACGAAGAAATTGCAGAGGCTATGAACTGCCCCGTCGGCACCGTTCGGTCGCGCATCTTCAGGGCTCGAGAGGCCGTGGCGGCTGAGCTTAAACCATTGCTTAATGTCTCTCCCGATCGGCGTTGGTAAAGATTTGGCAAAATGGGAATCGGTATGCAAGATCAAGACATCAAGGAAGTTCTATCCGAATACCTCGACCAGGGGCTTCCAGCATCGCAGGCCTCTGAACTCTTGGCTCGCCTTAAGGCAGATCCCGAGCTTCGGTCAACGGCGCTTAGTTATTGGGTCATCTCCGAATCCATGTCGGGCGTTACCACCACCGGCCATTCGGAGTCTTTGCAAGCGCGCATTACGAAGCAGCTCGAGCAAGAACCTCATTTCATGCCTCAGCATCATCGCCTTGCCAACGTCGGGGCGGGTCCTGCCCCTGGAGGGGTGCGGCCCGAGCGCCGAGGCCTAGGTACCGCCTGGCGTTTTGCCGCAGGCCTTGCAGCCTTTGGTTTTGTTGCCTCGGTTGTCTGGACGGTTGGTATTGACGGGCAGGGGTCTGGCTCCTCCTTGGTAGCGGTCTCCAGTTCACCTAGTCAGACCTCGGGTAATCCCATCATTGGGTCCTTCGATGGTTCGCCGCAAATGCGTGCAATGGTCGAGGCCCACGGACCAATGATTGTTCGAATGCGCATGGACGAGCAATGACCAAGGCCTTGCTGTTCCCGGCCTTTGCTGTGGCTTGCGAAGAGCTAGGGCGATGGGTCTTGCTGAGGTTTGTCTTTCTCTCACTGGTTATTGCTCAGGCAGGCGCGGTCTCTGCTAGCGAGTCTGTTACCTCGGCAGAGACCGTACAACAACTCCAGGCAAGGGCCAAAGTCATGGTTCAACGGGCAGCTGACTCGGCCTCGCAGCTGGACTTCTCAGGAACCTATGTTCATCAGCATGCGAAAGGCCTTTATTCGGCAAAGGTCATGCGTGGCATGTCTCCCGAGGGGAGGGTGACTGTTATTGATGCACTTGATGGACCTGCCCGGCGCACCGTGAGGCTTAGTTCCGAGGTGCGTGCCTATCTTCCTGACCAAAAGCAGCTTCGCGTTTATCCGGGTGCCTCCGTTCGTCTCGATTTTCCACACCCCCCTGTCTACGACTTTGCCCGTGTCACCGAGCACTATCAAATTCGGCTTGCTATGGGAAAACGCGTGGCCGGGCGAATGACAGACCGGATCGAGTTTGTTCCGCGTAACCCTTCGCGTTGGGGGGTGCATTGTTGGTTCGATCAGGCCTCGGGCCTCATGCTTAAGACCCAGACTCTCGATGCCAATGGCGCAGTGCTTGAAGAGCACTCGTTTTCTGACCTTAATCTTGGATCCTCACCCCAGCTCGCTGGCCTAGAGGCGCCCTTTAAAGACCTGCGGTCTTGGCGGCGGGTCAAAGCCTCCATTCACCGTGAGCCTATGCCTCAGATGCTCAAGGCCTATGCAGGCTCCATGGGCTTTCATCCGTTAGCGGCAGCCAAGGTGAAAGAGCCTTCTTCCTCCTTGCCCCATACCCAGTGGCTCTTTACCGACGGAATCGCGCTGGTTTCTGTCTTCTTCATTTACGATCCAAAGCTCAATGGACAGGCTGGCTCTGCAGAGTCCAGCGACCTCAAAGGCGCAACAGCCATGATCATCGGTTCAAAGTCGGGTTACCATTTAACTGCCTTAGGTGAAGTGCCCATCGACACGGCAAAAAGCCTGCTCGCCACACTTCCTCTTCCTCAACAATAAAGAAGGGCTGCTTCCATATGAAACGGTTTTTGACCCCGACACATTCGCTATTGTTAGCCGGCCTTTTCTGCGCAGGCCTAATGGCTCATGCACTGCCTGCGGTTGCCTCATCCGCCAATACTGGCAGCGCACTGGTACGCGGGCTACCCGATTTCACCGGACTTGTTGAGCGGGCAGGGCCTGCGGTGGTTGGAGTTCGTACGCTGCAAAAAGCAAGTCGGGCACAGGGTGGTTTTCCTGGAATGCCTCCTGGTCTTGACGAAAACGACCCGTTTTACGACTTTTTCCGTCGTTTCTTTCCGCCTGGGCATCCTGGCGCACCGCAGCAGAGTCCTCCGGGTCGACCAGGCCAACCGGGCCAGCCGGGTCAACCAGGTCAGTCCGAGGAGGACTCACCGTCGGTTCCTCGTGGGGTCGGCAGCGGGTTTATTATTTCTAGTGACGGCTATATTCTCTCGAACCATCATGTTGTCGAGGGCGCAGACGAGGTCTTTGTCTCGATGACCGATGGTCGGGAATTTAAGGCTAAGATCGTGGGGTCCGATCAGCGTACCGATGTTGCCCTGCTTAAGGTCGAGTCGAAAAATCTTCCTGCACTGCCTCTAGGGGACCCATCTAAACTTAAAGTGGGTGCCTGGGTTGTGGCCATTGGCTCACCTTTTGGGCTTGAAAATACTGTAACGGCTGGAATTGTGAGCGCCAAGGGGCGTGATACGGGCGACTACCTGCCCTTTATTCAGACCGATGTTGCCGTGAACCCAGGCAATTCCGGGGGCCCGCTTCTCAATCTTGATGGTGAAGTTGTGGGTATCAATTCTCAGATCTACAGCCGTACGGGTGGGTTCATGGGAATTTCTTTTGCCATTCCCATCGACGAGGCCAACAGCGTAGCCCAGCAACTCAAGGCCTCGGGACGTGTCGTGCGAGGTCGAATTGGTGTGGCTATTGGCGAGGTAACGCGCGAGGTCGCTGAGGCCCTCGGCTTAAAACCCGCCTCGGGTGCGCTTGTGCGTAATGTGGACCCCGAGGGCCCTGCACGCAAGGCTGGCATTGAGCCGGGCGATATTGTTTTAAGCTTTGCAGGCAACAAGGTTGCTCGCATGTCCGATCTTCCACGTTTGGTCGGAAAAACCCAGCCCGGGCGCACCGAGTCAATTGAGGTCTGGCGGCGGGGGGAAAAGCTACGGCTTAAGGTGAGTGTTGTTGAGCTTCAGCCTGAGCCTCAGGTTCAGGCCGCTGCTCCTGCTGCTCCGGAGCCGGCTGCCATAAATAACTGGCTTGGGCTTGGGTTAGCCGATTTGTCAGACAAAGACAGGAAAAGGCTGAACTTAAAGGCGGGTGTTGGCGTTTTAAAGGCTTCCGGACCCTCTGAGCGGTCGGGTATGCGTCAGGGTGACATAATTCTTTCAGTAAACAATACCCAGGCGGAGTCCGCCAAACGTTTGGTTGCCTACCTTGAGAAACTCGACAAGAGCAAGCCGGTGGTGTTTTTGGTTCGAAGGGGCGATGGGGTCTTGTTTATTCCAGTACGACCTTGAATGCCTTGGCGAACAATTTGCAAAACATTCGTAACTTCTCAATTATTGCCCACATCGATCACGGAAAGAGCACGCTTGCAGACCGAATGATTCAATTCTGCGGAGGCCTGTCCGATCGTGAGATGGAGAACCAGGTGCTCGATTCGATGGACCTCGAACGCGAGCGCGGTATCACCATTAAGGCGCAGACCGTTGCTCTCCACTACAAGGCACGTGACGGCCAGGTCTATCAACTCAACCTCATTGACACACCAGGCCATGTCGATTTCTCGTACGAGGTAAGCCGCTCGCTGTCAGCCTGCGAGGGGGCTTTATTGGTTGTTGACGCCTCTCAGGGTGTTGAGGCGCAGACCGTTGCCAACTGCTACACCGCGATTGAGCTTGGCGTTGAGGTCTGCCCGGTATTAAACAAAATTGATCTCCCCGCAGCCAACCCCGAGCAGGCCATTCAGGAAATTGAAGATGTCATTGGCATAGAGGCTTCCGACGCTATAAGGGCAAGCGCCAAAACGGGTGAGGGCGTTGAAGATATTCTTGAGCTCATTGTCAGACGCGTCCCGCCCCCGAAGGGCAAGGTCGACTCGCCTCTTCAGGCGCTGATTATCGATTCATGGTTTGACAACTACGTTGGCGTCGTGATGCTGGTTCGTGTAATGAATGGCAGCTTAAAAAGGCGCGACAAGGTGCTGCTTATGGCCACTGCTAGCTCCCATGTCGTTGAAGAGCTCGGTGTCTTTACCCCTAAGGCCTTAGCGAGAGAATGCCTCTCGGCGGGGGAAGTGGGCTTTGTTATTACTGGCATGAAAGAACTCAAAGCAGCCAAAGTCGGCGACACACTTACGCTTGCAACGCGGCCTGCAGACAAGGCCCTTCCTGGTTTTAAGGAAGTCAAGCCTCAGGTCTTTGCAGGGCTCTACCCGGTGGAATCAAGCGACTACGACATGATGCGCGATGCGCTTGAAAAGTTGAAGCTTAACGACTCATCGCTTCAATTTGAGCCCGAGGTCTCGCAGGCCCTTGGCTTCGGATTCCGTTGCGGCTTCTTGGGCCTTCTGCATATGGACATCGTGCAAGAGCGGCTTGAGCGCGAGTACAAAATAGATCTCATTACAACCGCGCCGACAGTGGTCTATCAGGTACTGCTTAATGACGGCAGCCTTGTTGAGGTGGATAACCCCTCAAAAATGCCTGAGGCCTCAAAAATTGCCTCGATTCGCGAGCCGGTTATGACCGTTACGGTTTTTGTACCGCAGGAGTATCTTGGCTCGGTTATTACGCTATGCACCAGCAAACGAGGCCACCAAATGGGTATGACCTATGCCGGCCGTCAGGTAAGTCTGGTCTACGAAATTCCAATGAACGAAATTGTTCTTGATTTTTTTGACAAGCTGAAATCAACCTCCAGAGGTTATGCCTCTATGGACTATGACTTTAAGGAGTATCGCGACTCTGATGTCGTGAAGATGGATATTCTTATAAATGGGGACCGGGTCGATACGCTTTCTGTCATCGTGCACCGGGCAAACTCCCAATTCAAAGGGCGCGACCTTGCTGCAAAGCTGCGCGAGCTTATTCCAAGGCAAATGTTTGATGTTGCAATTCAGGCCGCCATTGGTGCCAATATCATCGCCCGAGAAAATGTGAAGGCGCTTCGTAAGAATGTTCTTGCCAAGTGCTATGGCGGGGACATTTCCAGAAAACGTAAGCTGCTTGAAAAGCAGAAGGCGGGCAAAAAACGCATGAAGCAGGTGGGTACGGTGGAGGTGCCCCAGGAAGCCTTCCTGGCGATTTTGAAAGTTGACGGCTAGTCATGGACTTCGCACTGCTTCTTTTCGTTCTAAGTGTTCTCACAGGTGTCTTGTGGTCGGCTGACCGCTGGGTATGGGCAAGGCAAAGGCCTCAGGGCGCCTCAAGGCCTTTAATTCTCGAGTACACCGCGGGCTTCTTCCCGGTGATTGCCATTGTTTTTCTTATTCGATCATTTTTATTCGAGCCCTTTAATATTCCTTCGGGCTCCATGATTCCTACCCTGCGAATCGGCGATCTTATTTTAGTTAAGAAGTACAGCTACGGCGTTCGACTGCCTGTAGTGGATACCCTTGTCTTTCCAACGGGCCTTCCCGATCGTGGTGACGTAGCGGTCTTTCGTTACCCTAAAGACGACTCGGTCGATTACATCAAACGCGTTGTTGGGCTCCCGGGCGATCGTATTCGCTACATCGATAAGCGACTCAGTGTGAACGATCAACCGGTTACTAAAACGCCACAGGGAAGTTTTGTTGATACCGGCGCTGCAAGGGTGGCAAGCCAGTTCGGAGAGCAGCTTGGAGAGCATTCTTACAGCACACTAAACGACGAGGATGGACCCGGTATTTACCTTCTTGAGGCCTTTCCCTTTCGCGAGAACTGCAAGCGTTTAATGGGTGGTCTTGAATGCCTTGTTCCCGAAGGTCATTACTTTGCCGTGGGCGATAACCGTGACAACTCCGCCGACAGTCGCTTCTGGGGCTTTGTACCCGAGGCCAATCTTGTTGGTGAGGCGGTTCTTGTCTGGTTTAATTTTGGCGAGGTCTTCTCCGGCAACTTCTCTCGACTTGGCTGGATTGACTAGCATGGCCTTACCTCAAGCTTCGAGCGGTCATGGTCTGGAAGAACTCGAGACCCGGCTCGGCCTGAGCTTTAAAGACCGAAGCCTGCTTAACTTGGCCTTAACGCACCGCAGCTACGGTCTACACCATAACGAGCGCTTGGAATATCTTGGCGATAGCGTTTTGAATCTTGCCGTGGCGGCGCTTTTATACAAAGAGCTTGACGGGTTTTCAGAGGGTGACCTGAGCCGAGTGCGCTCAAACCTTGTTCGCCAGCAAGCCCTGCACGACATTGCACAGACACTCTCCCTGCACCGGCACTTGCATTTGGGGGATGGCGAACGTAAAAGCGGTGGCCTTAGGCGCCCATCGATTCTTGCTGACACACTCGAGGCCATTATTGCGGCGGTATTTCTTGACCAAGGGTACGAGGCTGCCTATGGAGTGGTCGAGCGTCTTTACCGTCCTATCCTGAATCAAGTTGATCCCAAAACCTTAGGTAAGGACGCCAAAACCTTACTGCAGGAATTCCTACAGGGGAACGGCCTGCCCCTTCCCGTATACGCCGTTGTTGCCACGCGTGGCGCGGCCCATAATCAGGTCTTTGAAGTGGAGTGCAGCATTCCGAAGCTAAGCCTCACCCAGCTTGGGTCTGGTGCCAGTCGAAGAGCCGCCGAGCAGGTTGCTGCAACCGAGGCACTGGCCTCGGCCCAACTTGCACTGTCCTCAGCGCCCAGTAAGCGTCGGAAGACGCGCAGCAAAGACAAGGCCGAACCGCCACCTCAGGCGAAGCTTAGTTTCGAGACCAGTCACCAGTAATGCCATGAGTGACCACCGAGCCGGTCTTGTTGGAGTGGTTGGTCGTCCCAATGTTGGAAAATCAACCCTTGTTAATGCCCTGGTTGGCTTTCCGGTTGCCATTACATCGCGCAAGGCCCAGACCACCCGTCACCGTATTTTGGGGGTCTTAACTCGCCCCGATGCGCAGATTCTTTTTGTGGACACACCCGGGCTTCAGAATGAGCACACGGCGGCGTTAAACAGGCAGCTGCGCCGTGCTGCCTATAGCGTCATAGCCGAGGTCCCCGTTTTGCTTTGGGTGGCCGATATTTTGAAAGTAACCGACGAGGACCTTCAGATTGTTAAGGAGCTTCCTAAGGAGGCTTGTGTTCTTGCTGTGCTTAATAAGGCCGATCGAATTGCGCGTGATCATCACCGCGAGGCGGCCTTTGAGCTAGGCCAACGGCTTGCTCAGCTTTACCCCTTTAAATCCATCATTCCCATATCGGCTCAGTCGGGCTTTCAGCTTGAGACCTTGTTAAAAGAGCTTGTGGCCGTTCTGCCCGAGGGGCCGGCTTTAATGGATACCGAACAGGTCACCGACCGGCCTCTTCGATTCATGGCAGCAGAGCTTATACGTGAGAAGCTTTTTCGACTCCTGGGTGATGAGCTGCCCTATGAGGCAACGGTTGTGATTGATCAATACGAAGAGAGTCCGGGCCGCACTCTTATTCATGCAACCATTGTTGTTGGCCGTGCCAGTCACAAGCCCATGGTCTTAGGCGAGGCAGGTCAAAGGCTTAAACGCATTGGCACAGAGGCTCGGCGAGATATTGCAAAGCTTGCAGGTATACCGGTTGAGCTGCGTCTCTGGGTGAAGGTGGTCGCCAATTGGGCCGACCAGGACAAGCTTGTTCAGAGTTTTGGGTACGGCGACCTCTAAGAAGCCATGGTTGAGGGATACGTTTTGCATGGTGTGCCTTGGCGAGAGACAAGCCTCATTGCAGAAGTCTTTACCCGTGACGAAGGCCGTCTGGGCTTGGTTGCAAGGGGGGCACGGCGACCTCGGTCGGCCATGCGCGGGCTCTTGCAGCCTTTCCAAAAGCTAGGCCTGCGCTACTCGCATAAAGGAGAGTTGCGTACGCTTATGGCAGCAGAATGGCTCGGCACACAGGGCAGAGGCATGCCCGCGGGGGCCAGTCTCATGGCAGGTTTTTATGTCAATGAGCTTTTGTTACGGCTTTTGCAGCGTCAAGACCCCCATGCCGAACTCTTTCAGGCCTACGAAATGGTGCTCGATCATCTCTGCGAGCCTGAGCCTATGACCGAGGTCTGCCTGCGCTGGTTCGAATGTCGACTGCTTCGGGGGCTGGGTATTGCACCCGATTTTTCTGTGGGTCGTGAGACCCCGGCTGTTTCCCGTTTTCAGCTGGCACCGGGTGAGTCCATTCGACTTGCAGCCCATGAGCCCGAGGACGGACTCCTTATTGACAAAGAGACGCTGGCCACCCTGGCACGGTACGATGGCTATGACGATCTTAAGGACTGTCTTCAGGATAGCGGGTTAGCTTCCTACGCTGCTCTTAAGCGAGCCCTTAGACTCTTGCTAGCGCATCAACTGGGCTCGGTACCGTTGTTTTCTAGAGAAGCTGCTGTAGATCTTCATTACCTAAGAGACGGAGTTATTTCATGATTGAGCTAGGTGTCAATATTGATCACGTGGCCACCTTGCGCCAGGCGAGAAGAACAGTTGATCCGGACCCTGTCTGGGCAGCGGTTGAGGCCCATCTTGGAGGAGCCGACGGTATCACTGTGCACCTACGTGAGGATCGACGTCATATTCAGCTTTTTGACGTTGAGCGTCTACGCGATCTCACTCAAATTAAGCTTAACCTTGAAATGGCAGCCACCGACGAGATGGTGGCTATTGCACTTGATATCCGCCCCGAGATGGCCATGCTCGTTCCCGAGGGTCGACAAGAAATTACAACCGAAGGGGGGCTCGACCTTATCTCCAACGCCTCTGTTGTTCAGTCGGCTGTTGATCGATTAAGGTCCAAGGATATCTCTGTGAGTGCATTTCTTGATGCGGACGTCGACCAGATTCGACATGCCCATGCCATGGGAGTGGAAGTATGCGAGATTCATACGGGTCCCTATGCCGATGTGTTCTTTCAGCAGGGCCGAGACGCCGACAAGCCGGCCGTTCAAAAAGAGCTTCATCGTATTCGTGAGGCGGGTGAGCTTATTCAGTCGCTAGGTATGCGGTTTAATGCAGGCCACGCCCTGAACTACTTCAATGTTCAACCCGTGGCGGCTATCGCGGGTGTTCGAGAACTTCATATTGGGCATGCCATTGTCTCAAGGGCAGTCTTTTTTGGAATGCGCGAGGCGGTCAAGGAAATGAAACGGCTGATGCGGGAGGTAAGTACCCAATGATTGTTGGTGTTGGAATCGATCGAGTTCTTCTTCACCGGGTTGATCAAATTTACGAACGCTGGGGTAAGCGCTTTACTGAACGGGTGCTTGGTCAGCAAGAGCAGCTGGTCTTTCAAGAACGGCTGGGTCGGGGCTCGGCAGGCCGCAGTCGGGCGGTCTCTTATCTTGCAAAGCGCTTTGCGGCAAAGGAGGCGGTCGGTAAGGCCCTGGGGGTAGGCCTTGCCTATCCCATGAGTCTTCATAGCCTCGAGGTACTCAACGATGCGAAGGGTGCGCCGCATGCTGTTTTTCACAAGGCGCTTGCCGATTGGGTAAGCAGCAGACAGCTTCGGGTCAATCTGTCGCTTTCCGATGAGCAGGATGCAGCCGTTGCCCTAGCCATTGTTGAATCGAATGCGGGCCCCCAGGCCCCCAGGAACATGCGCCCTAAGGACTAAGTCATCATGACGGGACCTTTCATTATTGACCTCGAGGGTTTTGAATTAACCCCGGAAGAAAAAGACCGCCTTAAGCACCCATGGGTTGGCGGCGTCATTTTGTTCACGCGTAACTTCCAAGACGTAACGCAGCTTAAGGCGCTCACGTCTGCCCTGCATGCGCTTCGGCCCAGTAACCCACTTCTTATTTCGGTGGACCACGAGGGTGGCCGTATTCAGCGGTTTCGAGAGGGCTTTACAAAGCTTCCATCTTTTCGTAGCCTCGGTGAGCGGCTCCCCACCTTGTCGAACGTAACCCGCTCGGCAGGCCCCCAGGCATCCGACTGCGCTGCACTTGAGCTTGCCCTGTCAGAGGCCCGAGCCGCAGGCGCCGACCTTGCCTTTGAACTAAAAGCGGTGGGGGTTGATTTCAGTTACACGCCGGTGCTCGACCTCGACTATGGCCGCAGCCAGGTCATTGGCGATCGATCATTCCACAGGGAGCCTGCCTTTGTCTCCATGTTGGCAGCTGCCATGGCCCAGGGCCTTGGCCTGGCCGGCTTTCGAACCTGTGGCAAGCACTTTCCCGGGCATGGCTGGGCCGAAGCCGACTCGCACCATGACCTGCCGGTTGACGACCGGCCGCTTGATGTCATTCTTCAAGATGATGCCTGGCCCTATGCGCGTCTTGGACGTGGGCGCTTTGGGCGGGCCTTGCTTCAGTCGGTGATGCCTGCCCACGTCGTCTACTCACAGGTCGACAGCCTGCCTGCCGGTTTCTCCCGAACCTGGGTAACCGACATTCTTAAAGGTCAGTTTGGTTTTGAGGGCGTTGTCATTAGCGACGATCTTTCAATGGCCGGTGCAGCTGTTTTTGAAGATATTACCGACCGCTGCGAGGCAGCCTTTGCTGCCGGTTGCGATGCCACACTTATTTGCAATCGGCCCGACCTCTCGGCCAAGGCCCTTGATACAGTCCCTTCACGCATACCGGCATTTCTTACCGACCCCGGTCGTCGTTCCTTAACACTTCTTCGACCCCGGTCTGTTTAGTTCGACGGAGCCACGCCTTTGAAGGCCAACTCATTAAGCACGAGCGTCAGTCTGGAAACTGCCCAGGCCGTTTACGACCCGAGCTGTCAACGTTGCCCAAGGCTTTCGGGGTTTCTGAAAGAGGTCAAAGCAAAGCACCCATCCTACTTTTGCAAACCTGTCCCACCCTTTGGCGATGACCATGCGGGGCTTTTGGTGCTTGGCCTTGCGCCGGGTCTGCACGGGGCTAACGCAACCGGTCGGCCGTTTACGGGGGATGCCTGCAGTGATCTTCTTTATGGCAGCCTGCATCACCACGGCTTTGGTTCTGAACCCCGCTCCCTAACCGCAGACGATGCGCTGGTGATGCATAACTGCCGAATCACCAATGCCGTGAAGTGCTTGCCTCCTCAGAATAAGCCAACCCCCGTCGAGGTTCGCAACTGCCTTACCTACTTGCGTCAGGAAGTCTTCCAGCTCAAGCCCAAGGTCATTCTTTGTCTCGGCGCCATTGCCCACAACGCAGCCCTGCGGGTTCTGCCGCTCGCGCAGCTTGGCCTGCGGCCTGCCCAGCTTACATTTGGTCATGCCGCCCGCCACAGGGTGGGCGCAATCTGGCTTGTCGATAGCTACCACCCCAGTCGCTACAACTTAAATACAGGGCGCATTACCGAGGCCATGTTTAGCCAGGCTGTTGGCCTTGCGAAGAGCCTGCTTGATGAGCAGGTGAAAGAGGCATGACCAAGCCAGCTGACGAGGCCCAGGCCGTTGTAAGCCAAGCTCTGCGTGAGTCGGTAGCAAGCCTGCCGGGCTTACCCGGGGTTTACAGGTTCTACGATGCAACCGACAGCCTGCTTTATGTTGGCAAGGCAAAGGATCTGAAGAAAAGGGTGAGCTCGTATTTTCAGAAGACCGGTCTTAGCCCGCGCATTGGCCACATGGTGGCTCAGATTGTGCGGCTGGAAGTAACCACTGTGCGTTCAGAGGCCGAGGCGCTTTTGCTTGAGAGCAACCTTATAAAAACCCAGTCGCCGCGCTACAACATTCTTTTTCGTGATGACAAGTCATACCCTTATCTTCGCCTAAGTCGGCATCGTTATCCCCGTATTTCGTACTACCGCGGTGCTGTTGATAAGCAGGCCCACTACTTCGGTCCTTTTCCCAATGCCTGGGCTGTAAAGGAGAGCATTCAGATTCTGCAGCGAGTCTTTCGGCTGCGTAACTGCACCGACAATGTTCTTTCCAATCGTTCCCGACCTTGCCTTTTGCACCAGATTCAGCGCTGCAGCGCGCCCTGTGTTGGGCTTATCCCCGATGAGGGGTATGCACGGGACGTTAAGCGTGCCCTGGCCTTTCTTGGTGGCGAGCACCAAGATGTCTTGTCGGAGCTTCAAGCCGATATGCAGACTGCGGCTCAGGGCATGAATTACGAGTCGGCAGCTGTCTACCGCGATCAAATTGGTGCGCTCTCCAGGGTTTTGCAACAGCATTCGATGGAGGCTGATACTGCGCTGGACTGCGATATTGCAGCGGTTGCAAGTGATGGTATTCGTGTGGTGGTGAACCTTGCCATGGTGCGCGGGGGCCGGCATTTGGGTGACCGGCCTTATTTCTCTTCGCTTGCAAGCATGTTGCCGAGGCAGCATACCGATACCTTGGCAGAGAACCAGGAGCTGACTGACTTGTCGAGCCTTGATGAGCTCATGGACGAGGCGCTTGTAAGCTTTGTTAGTCAGCATTATCTCGATGAGCAGGCTTCGCCAGTGGCCACACTGATTGTCAACCGAGGCTCAGCCGTACCCATGATTGAAGACTGGTTTACCGACCGGCAGGGCGGCCTGAAGGTCTTGTATGCACCGCAGGGTAAGCGCCGCGATTGGCTGCAGATGGCAGAGGATAACGCTCGGCTTGCCCTAACACGACGTGCGCAGGAGCAAGGTGGCGCTCAAGGCCGAACCCGGTTGCTTGCCGAGACGCTTGGCCTAGACACCTCAGCAGAGGACCTTTTTGTCTTAAGGCTCGAGTGCTTTGATATAAGCCATACCGGGGGCGAGGCCACCCAGGCCTCCTGCGTCGTCTATCACAGCCATGCGATGCAGCCCAAGGAATACAGGCGTTACAACATTAATGACATCACACCGGGTGATGACTACGCAGCCATGGAGCAGGTGCTGCGTCGTCGCTATGGCGAGGTCCAGCCGGACCTTCCCATGCCCGATCTGGTCCTTATTGATGGTGGCAAGGGGCAGCTTGGTAAGGCCATTGAGGTCTTTGAAGAGCTTGGGCTCGATGCCCGCATCCTTATAGGGGTGGTCAAAGGGGAGGGGCGCAAGGTGGGTCTGGAGAGACTGCTTCGCGCCTCGGGCGAGGTGATTCAACTAGGCCGCGACCATGGAGCCTTGATGCTTGTTGCCCAGGTGCGTGATGAGGCCCACCGGTTTGCCATTACTGGCATGCGGGCACGTAGGGCGAAGACTCGGGTGGGCTCTGTGCTTGATGACATTGAGGGAGTGGGTCCGAAGCGCCGGCAGAGGCTTCTTGCCCGGTTTGGGGGCTTGCAAGGCCTTAAAAAGGCCTCGGTGGCGGAGCTTGCAACGGTTGAGGGTGTCTCGCATACCCTCGCCGAGGACATTGCCCGGCGTTTACGCTAACCGCTCAGCCGTTATGATCAAGGCTTATGCGTTTTAATCTGCCAAATCTTCTCACCTGGGCGCGCATTCTTGCGATTCCCTTTCTGCTTGGTGTTTTTTATTTCCCGTTGGGCCTAGAAGATCAGACAAAGAACCTTGTCGCCACCTTGTTGTTTGTGGGCGCAGCCATAACCGACTGGGTGGACGGCTGGCTTGCCCGGCGGTGGAACCAGACCTCGGCCTTTGGAGCCTTTCTCGATCCGGTGGCCGACAAGCTCATGGTCTGCGCGGCGGTTGTGGCGCTTATTGATCTGGATAGAGTAGGGCCGCTGGTTGGCATCATTATTGTGGGCCGTGAAATTACCATCTCTGCGCTGCGGGAGTGGATGGCCGAGATGGGGGCTCGAAAAAGCGTGGCAGTGAACTGGCTGGGGAAAGCCAAGACCATTGCCCAGATGGTTGCTATTCCTTTTCTGCTTTACTACGGGACGGTCTGGGATGGCCTTGTTGATACCCGTGTATGGGGCTACTGGCTTATGGTTATTGCGGCAACCCTTACCTTTTTGTCGATGGTTTAC
>JAURFZ010000149.1 GCA_030834045.1 Burkholderiales bacterium | reverse complement strand
GTCCTCCGAGGATCGGTATACATAGATGGTAATGTCCTTTCGGCGATCACTGCCTTGCCGGCCAGGATCATTAGTGCGCTAATGCGAGAATTAGGTATTTAGTCCGATCGGAAGAACCTTGATTGCTCTTGGTAGCCCCCTTGGAGACGGGTTGAGAACGAGCAAGTCGACCAGTGTTTGCTGCGACTGAGCGATACATAACTAGACTGGGTAATTTGGTTTTGCTTTTTGTATCTGGGCAACGTCAAGCGGTTGGGCTGGAACTAAAAGCGGGTATACCGGATTTACCGGGGAAACTAATTTTCAACCAGCGCAAGCCGCGCAAACGACTGGTGCGCATGCAGCGGACGCGGGCCTGCAACCATCAGCGCCCGAACATGGCATTGGGCGGCATCACTCGAAAACAGCGGCTGGCCATGGCCGCTTGACTTCTCTTCTTCTGCTGACTTTGAAAAGTGGGGATTACCCATGAGCAACTGGAACGACGGGTATGTATCGGACATTGGCTACACCTTCGGGTACTACCCCGAACTAAACCCCTTGCGCCTGAGGCTTGCGTTTCTGAACCAAGGTCTCGTCTTTCCAGAGGTTGGGGTTGCCTGCGAGCTTGGCTTTGGTCAGGGGCTGTCTGCCAATATTCACGCTGCTGCCTCAATGACGAACTGGCACGGAACCGACTTCAATCCAAGTCAGGCAGGGTTCGCCCAGGAGCTGGCAAGCATTGCAGGCGCTGGTGCGAGGCTGTTCGACCAGGCCTTCGCCGAGTTTGTCAAGCGCTCTGACCTGCCCGAGTTTGACTACATTGGCCTGCACGGAATATGGAGCTGGATCAGCGACGAGAACCGCCAAGTCATCGTGGACTTTGTGCGCAACAGGCTCAAGGTTGGCGGTGTGCTTTACGTTAGCTACAACACGTTGCCCGGTTGGGCCGCGTTTGCGCCGATGCGCCATTTGATGACCGAGCATGCGGAGGTGCTGGGGTCGGAAGGGCGTGGTCTTGTAAGCCGTATTAACGGAGCCATGGACTTTGCCGAGAAACTGCTGGCCACTAACCCCCTGTTCAACCGCGCCAACCCGCTGGTGGGTGATCGCTTACAAAAAATGAAAGAGCAAAACCGCCACTATCTAGCGCATGAGTACTTCAACCGTGACTGGGATCCCATGCACTTTGCCACCATGGGAAAGTGGCTCGATGGCGCTAAGGTGCAGTACGCCTGCTCAGCCAACTGCCTCGATCACATCGACAGCCTCCATCTGAGCGACCAGCAGCAGGCCTTTTTGAAAGAAATTCCCGACCCGATGTTCCGTGAAAGCACCCGTGACTTTATGGTCAACCAGCAGTTTCGTAGGGACTACTGGGTCAAGGGGGCGAGAAGGTTCAGCACCCCGGAAAGGACTGAGGCGCTCAGGCAGGTGAGGATCTGTCTTAGTACCCATCGCGCTGATGTAAGCCTCCAAGTGACTCGAGGCCGACGCGAAGCCACCTTGAGCGAGAAATTCTACCGCCCTCTCCTAGATTTGCTATCTGACCACAAGCCCAAAACCGTTGGGCAGATCGAACAGGCTCTGAAGGGGGAAGGCATTACGCTTGCGCAGATAATTCAGCCCGTAGTACTGCTCTCAGGCGCCGGGCACTTACAGGTTGTGCAAGATGATCTGGTGATCGCGAAGGCCGAGAAGCAGACTGAGCGGTTGAATGTCTACTTGCTCCGCAAGGCGCACAGCAGTAACGACATTGTCTACCTAGCCAGCCCCGTCACGGGTGGAGGCTTTAACGTCAATCGATTTGAGCAACTGTTTCTGACCAGTCTTTCGCAAGGCGAAAAAACGCCCTCGGAGTGGGCAAAGTATGCGTGGGGCATTCTTGCAGCGCAGGGCCAGCGACTGCAAAAAGAGGGCACAGCTATTGAGTCGGTCGAGGACAACTTAGCCGAACTTACCGCCCAAGCCGCTATCTTTGCTCAGAAGCAGTTGCCAATCTTGAAAGCCTTGCGGATTGTGACCTTCGAGTAACGGAACGCCACGCATGGGCCATTTACAGGCACGAGGTTCTCGCTAGCCTGCCTTAAATCAGTCTGATTTTATCCGCTCTCAAGTGACGGAAAAACACACTGTCGCTACGCAGCCCAGCGTTGCATACTGGTGCATCGACGTCCCCCCGTTTTCAGTAGCACTGGCATTCCCCCAAATCAGTAGACATCTAAGATGTTCAACTGAAATGGAGAATTTGAAATGCAAAGGTCGAAATACACAGCCGAGTTCAAGGCGGAGGCTGTCAAGCAGGTGGTGGACAAGGGCCACACGGTCGTGGATGTAGCCGCTCGTCTGGGATTGGGTGAAGGGGTTTTGTACAACTGGGTTCGCAAGTCCAAGGCCGCTGATGGCTCTGTGTTGGGGGACATGCGTGCGATGCAGGCCGAAGTGGCCAAACTCAGGGCGGAGTTAAGGCGCACCACTGAGGAGCGCGACATCCTAAAAAAGGCCGCCGCGTACTTTGCAAAACAGTCCGGGTGAAGTACGCGTTCATTCAAGGCCACCGATCCGAATTCAAACTTACCAGCATGTGCCGAGTGCTGAGGGTCCACCGCAGCGGCTTCTATGCCTGGCTGAACGAGCCCTTATCACCAAGGGCCAAGGTCAACGAGGCGTTGACTCTCAAGATCAAAGAGTTCTATGACCAGAGCATGGGCATTTACGGCAGTCCACGTATCTTCTGTGACTTGCGTGAAGCGAGTGTGGCTTGCAGTGAAAACCGTGTTGCACGGCTCATGCGCGCGGCAGGAATCAAGTCGGTGCGTGGGTACAAGAGTCCGAGGTACAAGGTGGGTAAGCCGTCCCTGGCTGCGCCCAATCAGCTGCAACGCCAGTTCCAGCAGGATGAACCTGACCAAGCATGGGTGACTGACATTACGTACATCCGAACGCATGAGGGGTGGTTGTACTTGGCAGCCGTACTGGATTTGCACTCACGTGCGGTGGTGGGCTGGAGCATGGGCTCACGCATGCAAACGGGTTTGGTGCTGGATGCACTGACGATGGCTGTGTGGCGCAGGAGGCCCAAAGATTCGGTGATCATCCATTCGGATCAGGGCAGTCAATTCGGCAGCGATGAGTTCAACCGTTGGTGCAAAGACAACCGATTGAGTCCAAGCATGAGCCGTCGGGGGAATTGCTGGGATAACGCGGTTGCCGAGTCGTTCTTCAGCAACCTCAAGAGTGAACGCATCAAAAGGCGGATTTACAGCACAAGGGCTGAGGCCAAGTCGGAAATCTTCGATTACATAGAGGGTTTCTACAATCGAGTTCGGCGTCACAAGCACCTCGATCAACTCAGCCCCTATGAGTTCGAGCGGCAGCGTCAAACTGCGCT
>JAURFZ010000148.1 GCA_030834045.1 Burkholderiales bacterium | reverse complement strand
GCCCGGTAGTCGTCGAGGGCCTGTTCGATCTCCTCGCGGGTGTTCATCACGAAGGGCCCGTACTGCACCACCGGCTCGCCCAGCGGCAGGCGAGCCCAAGGCCCAGCCTGTCACCTGAAGGCCTTCCAAGCAAAGAGCAGTGTCTGGCCATGGGCCTAAAGCGTCCCGAGATCAATACGCTTCTCAGTCTGGACAACCTTGAGGAGCAATTTCAGGTTGAGGTAAGGCGGCAGACATGGGCTATTGCATGGGGCCGAAGCCAGCTTGAACTGGCCTTCGACCAGGGTCTGCTGCGCGCCGCTGATCAGCAGCAGGTCTTTACGGAACTGGAGCTCGAGCTAAGCGCGGGTCAATGGGACGACCTTTTTGAGGCGACGCAGTCGTTGTCGAGGTATTTGGAAAGCCTGGAACTGAAGGCTTTTCTTGAGCCGCGCTCAAAGGCCGAACGCGGCTTCTACCTGGCAGCCTTGCATTCGAAAGACACCAAAGCTTTTAAGTTCACCAACAAGCCAAGGGTCGGCCTCAAAAAAACCGGCCTGGTCAAAACCCCAGAGCAGCTTCCCCCGAACACCAGCAACCTTCTTAGCCTGCATCTGCAGACCGCTGTCCACCGCCTCAGCCAAACGCTCATTGCGGTCCTTGAAACCCAAGAACCTGAGGGTCCTCACCAGGCCCGTGTCGCCTTGCGGCAGATTCGTACGCTTCTTAAGTTGCTTGTAGCGGCAGGCCTCATCGAACCCAGCGCAAGACTTGAACAGCAGGCCTCCGAACTCGCCGACGCATTAGGCGAGCTACGCGACCTTGATGTTGCGGAAGAGAAACTGCTTCGCCCCCTTGAAAGCCAGCTAAGCTTTGATGCCGCGGTAATCGCTGCAGCCGTCGCCATCTCCGAGCAGATCAACCGTATTCGAGAGTCCCTACGCCAAAGGCTTCTGGGACATGACTGCCGCCGCTTCGTACTTGATGTCTTCCAATTTGCCAACGCTCTTAGGGGCCATGTTGGTCTACCCGAGGCGCAGAGCTTTGCCAATCAGCAGGCGGCCTTGTTACGGCGACGGATTAAGAAAAGAGCCAAGCTTGAGCCAACCGCCGAAAACCTTCATCGGCTTCGCCTTGGCTATAAAGCCCTGCGTTATGCAAGCCCCTTGTTATTGAGGCTTGGGGCTGATGCCGCCCTTGCCGACGATGCACGACGAGCAGCCAAGGCGCAAGACCGCCTTGGCAACGACCAAGACCGGGCTGTCATGCTTACAACTCTGCAAAAGGCGCTTAGCGAGCAGGCGCTTGCCAGTCATCACCAAGACCGGTTCCTTGCGCTCGCTCAGGGCTTTCTCATTGGCCTAAGGTAGACGCAAGCCTCGCAGGGCGCGCCAACCTTTTGAAGAATTGAAAATGCAACGAGGGGAACCCATGACTGAACTGCCCAAGAAAACCTACGAGAAAGAACTGCTGCGACTTCAGATTGAACTGGTAAAGCTACAGGAATGGGTCGTGGCAACCGGGGCGCGCCTTGTCGTTATTTTCGAGGGGCGGGATGCCGCAGGAAAAGGCGGGGCGATCAAGCGCATCACCGAGGCACTTAACCCGCGAGTCTGTCGTGTTGCAGCCCTTCCAAAACCAAGCGAACGTGAACGCGGCCAATGGTATTTTCAACGTTATGTGGCGCACCTTCCAAGCCATGGGGAAATCGTTCTGTTTGACCGCTCTTGGTATAACCGAGCAGGCGTTGAGCGCGTCCTGGGCTTTTGCTCTCCTGAAGAGCTGCAGACCTTCTTGGTCGGCTGCCCTTACTTTGAGCGCCTGCTTGTGGCCGAGGGCATTCAACTGGTGAAGTACTGGTTTTCGGTGAGCCAAGATGAGCAGGAAAAACGTTTCCAAGAACGTGCCTCGAACCCTTTGAAGGCCTGGAAGTTAAGCCCCATCGACATTGAATCGCGTAACCACTGGGATAGCTATTCAAATGCCAAAGACGACATGATGCAGGCTACCGATATTCCCGAGGCCCCCTGGTACGTGGTGGAGGCCGACGAGAAACACAGGGCTCGGCTGAACTGCATCCAACACTTACTAAGCCTCGTGCCCTACGCGCCTGTGCGCAAAGAAGCCATTAAGCTTGCAAGCATCAAGAGCAGCAAGGCGCAAGGCAAGAATGCAACGCGCCAGAAAACTAGGGCTCTGAAACGCCCACCCAAAAGTGCACAACGTCTTGTACCCGACTACTTCACGCCGTCATGATTCAACGTAACTGGCTTTATCAGACGGGCCACGCAAGCCTTGAAATGGGCAAACTGTTTGTTCGTATGTTTGCGGCATCGGGCAGCCAAAAGGTCATGGCCTGGCCAGCCATTGAAAGAGCAATCGCCGAGCGATGCCTGCCTGTTCTGCCTGGCTTTTTATTGCTATCGAGCCTGCTTAGCCTTGTCATCATTCGCATCGTTACGGTGACTGCGCAGAGCTATGGCCTCTCGGAATTTGCCCTGGAGGTTCTGGTTCGAACCCTGGTGCTTGAGCTCCTGCCGCTTTACTCCGCCATATTCGTGGCACTGCGTATCAGCCTTCCTGCCCGCGGGGCCCACTCCGATATCGCCCAGGCCTGGGCAGGCCTGCTTGCCAGCCTGCTCTTTACGGGCCTTGCCAGTATCCTTGCCGCAGCTCTTGCCTACCTGATGGTTTATGGCCTGTCGCCTTGGGGCCTTGGAAGTTACATTGGCGCGGTTGGCAAAATATTCACACCTGCCATGTCGTTTATTTTTCTCATGAAAACCCTGGCCTTTAGCCTTGCCGTTGCCCTACTGCCTGCAGGCCTTGCCAAGGCCAACGAGCTTCAGGCCTTCACACGGCTTATTGCTCTTTTGCTTTTGGTTGAAGCCGTCTCACTGGTGGGGAACTACGCATGACACCCCTTACCGACGAGCAGGTCGGGCGCCGTGCCAAATGGCTCATCGTGCTGACGGCTTTTTTGCTGGTGGGCTCGATTGTTTTCATTTTGTATGCACGAGGGGCGTTTGAATCGAGCCAACGGCTCACCCTTATTACAGAGGACTCCGAAGGCGCCACCGTGGGCATGAGCCTTACCTTTGCAGGCTTTCAGCTTGGACGGGTCACACGCATTCGGCTCGGCGAAGACGGCAATGCCCATCTTGAAGTGGATATTCCCCAGTCCGAGGCCCATTGGCTTAAGACCTCCAGTGTCTTCACGCTCGAGCGTAATTTACTGGGTGGCACAAGGCTAAAGGCCTACTCGGGCATCCTGGACGATCCCGTGCTTCCAGATGGCGCAGTTCGCCCTTTGCTTCGGGGCGATGCCACCGCGGACATTCCAAGGGTGGCAGGCACCGCCCGCGAGCTACTTGAAAACCTGCAATCCCTCA
>JAURFZ010000147.1 GCA_030834045.1 Burkholderiales bacterium | reverse complement strand
ACCGGACACCGCCTTCGCCTTAGCCGCCGCTGCCTTGGTCGTCTTCTTTTTGGAAGAACTCACCGTGAGGGCCGCTGTGCCTTCGAGAGAGGGCGAGCTCACCACCCGCCGGGCTTTGGCCAGTTCGGTCACCAACTTAATGCGTTGCGATTCACCACCCGACAAGGTGGGACTGGGCTGGCCCAGGGTAAGGTAGCCCAGCCCCAATCGGTTCAAAAGCTCCAGTGGCTTGTGAATGGTTGAACTGGTCTCAAAGGCCTCCATGGCCTCTTCCACCGAAAGGCTCAACACATCGGCAGTCGATCGGCCACGCCACAAGGCCTGCCGGGTCTCGGCGTTAAACCGGCTGCCACCGCAGGCGTCGCATAGCACGCGCACATTGGGCAGGAAGTTCATCTCGACCGTCTGCCAGCCCTGGCCTTCGCAACTCTCGCAGCGACCATTGCCTGTGTTGAAAGAAAACCGCTGCGCGGTCCAGCCGCGCTGCCGAGCATCCTCACCCTCGGCATACAGGCGACGAATGTCATCCCAAAAGCCAATGTAGGTGCCGGGGGTTGAGCGCGGTGTCTTGCCAATGGGGGTCTGGTCCACCTCAAGCACGCGGTCAATCGCCTCCCAGCCTTCAATGCCTGCGCAGCCGTCCCATTGAATGGCCTGAGCCCGCCCGGCCTTGCTGCGCTGAAGATGCACCACGCGTGCAAGATTGGTCTTCAGCACATCGCGGGCGAGGCTTGACTTGCCCGAGCCCGACACCCCGGTAATGACGGTAAGCCGCTGCAAGGGAATCTCCACATTCACCTTGCGAAGGTTGTGCAGATTAGCCTCTTTGATCTGAAGCCAGTGCTCGGGCTTGGGCCTGCGTGGTTCGGCCGCATGGTGCATAGGCTCGCGAAGGTAGCGGCCGGTCATGGATCGTTCGCAGGCTTTTAGGTCGTCTTGCGAGCCCTGTGCAATCACCTCACCACCAAGCCGTCCTGCACCGGGGCCAATGTCAATAAGGTGGTCGGCCATGGCAATGGTCTCTTCGTCGTGCTCCACCACCACAAGCGTATTGCCCTTTTGCTGCAGCTGGCGAAGCAGGCTAAGCAAGGCCTTGTTGTTCTCAGGGTGAAGGCCAATCGAGGGCTCATCCAGGATGTAACAGACCCCCTGCAGGTTCGATCCCAGCTGCGCGGCAAGCCGAATGCGCTGGGCCTCGCCACCGGAGAGCGTTGGCGCTGCGCGGTCAAGCGACAAATACCCAAGCCCAACCGACCGCAAGAAATCAACACGGGCCTCAATCTCATTCAGAAGGCGATCGGCAATGGCCTTCTCACGCGCATTGAATTTTTTGCGCACAGTGGAGAGCCAACCCGGAAGGGTGTCGAGGCTTTGCTTACTCACCTCGTGAATGCCCTGACCATTAACCAAGATATGTCGGGCGATCGGCCCAAGCCTTGCCCCGTCGCACTCGACGCAGGCAAGCTCAGGGTCAGCCTCGGGGTCGTTGGCAGCCTCAAGGTATTTGTCTTCTTCGCCACTTTCTTCCTCGGCAAGGGCTGCCGCAAAAAGCCCAGTCCCCGTGCATGCGGGGCACCAGCCCAGCTTGGTGTTGTAGGAGAAGAGCCGGGGCTCGGGCTCAGGAAGACTCTTGCTGCAGCTGGGACAGGCCCGTTTGGTTGAGAATAAGCGCTCTTCCGACGTTGCCATGCAAATGAGCTTTAGGCTCCCTTGCCCACGTTCAAGTGCAGTGGCAACAAGGTCACGCAGCAGGCCTTCTTCTTTGGCAGAGACATCCACCGAGCCAACCGGCAGTTCAATGGTGTGCTCTTTGTAACGGTCGAGCCGTGGAAATTTTGCAGTGGGTTGAAACTCACCGTCCACACGCAGGTAGTCGTGGCCTCGGGCGTCGGCCCACTTGGCAAGGTCTTGGTAAATGCCCTTGCGCTGAATGACAAGCGGGGCAAGAAGTCCTACGGTTTGTTTTTTATAGTCCTTCAGAATGCTCGCCACGATCGAGTCGGCAGGCTGCGGCGCAATGGGAATGTTGCAGTCGGGGCAGTGCTGATGGCCAAGCTTTACAAAGAGCAGACGCAGGAAATGATGAATCTCTGTCAGCGTTCCCACCGTGCTCTTGCGGCCGCCTCGGCTGGTGCGCTGTTCAATGGCCACAGTGGGTGGAATACCAAAGACAGCATCCACCTCGGGCCGCGACGAGGGCTGCACAAACTGCCGAGCATAGGCATTAAGCGACTCTAAATACCGGCGCTGGCCTTCTGAAAAAAGAATGTCAAAGGCCAGGGTTGATTTTCCCGACCCCGACACCCCTGAAATCACGGTGAGGGCATTGCGCGGAATGTTGACCGAGATGTTTTTTAGGTTGTGTTCACGTGCATGAACAATTTGTATTTCATCTTTCATTGGCCCCGC
The DNA here is from genome assembly GCA_030834045.1 of Burkholderiales bacterium. GTDB lineage: Bacteria > Pseudomonadota > Gammaproteobacteria > Burkholderiales > Burkholderiaceae_A > Hahnella. The sequence goes on along the minus strand of JAURFZ010000147.1, from coordinate 994 downwards.
GGCGGCCTCTTTCTGCAAGGCAGAGGCAGATTCCTCTTCCGCAAGTGAATCGCTGTAAACAATGTCTTCCACACGCAGGGTCTGGCGCTCCAGAATCTGCTGGCGTGCGCGTTGTAAGGCCACACCCGTGTGCGAACCCGGGCACGCCATCACTTCTTCGATGCTGCCTGCAACCACAAGCGACCCACCTGCCGGTCCTGCCTCGGGCCCCAGGTCAATAAGATGGTCTGCGGCAAGAATGAGGTCGAGGTTGTGTTCAATCACAATTAACGAGTGGCCTGCCTTCACCAGGGCGCGAAGCGCGGCAAGCAGTTTGCTAATGTCATCAAAGTGAAGGCCGGTGGTGGGCTCATCAAAAATAAGTAGCATGCCTTTGGTGGCGCGGCCCGCACGCTCGGCCGCATCGGCAAGGTGGCCTGCAATTTTTAGCCGCTGTGCTTCGCCTCCTGAAAGCGTGGGCACAGGCTGGCCAAGTCGCAGGTAGCCAAGGCCAACATCCACAAGGGGTTTAAGCCTGCGGTGAATGTCCTTCTCGTGCTCGAACTTCTTCAGCGCCTCGCTTACCGTAAGTTCAAGCACATCGGCAATGGAGAGCCCTTGCACCGTCACCTCGCGCATTTCGTCTCGGTAACGTGTGCCGTTGCAGTCAGGACATCGCAGGTAAACGTCCGACAAGAACTGCATCTCCACATGCTCAAAGCCACTGCCGGTGCAGGTCGGGCAGCGGCCGGTGCCTGAGTTAAAACTAAAGTGGCCCGCAGTGTAGCCGCGCTGAACCGAGAGCGGCGCCTGGGCAAAAAGTTTGCGAATGGGGTCAAAGGCACCCACGTAGACCACCGGGTTGGACCGCGTGGTCTTGCCAATGGGCGACTGATCCACCAAAAGCGCATCGCTAACAAGGGGCACACCCTCAATGCTCTTGAAGGCGCCAGGCGTCTCGGTGGATTTTCCTAACCGCTTGCAGACGGCCGGATACAGGACGTCTTGAATAAGG
>JAURFZ010000146.1 GCA_030834045.1 Burkholderiales bacterium | reverse complement strand
TACGGCCGAAGAGCTTGGCATTACATCGGCCAACGTGGATCAGAAAAAGGCAGACACCACGCCCGAGATTCAACGGCTTCTAGGCCAGGGGAACAACGACTTCGGCAAGGCTGTGGGCACCGATGCCCAGTGGGCCTATCGGGTGATTAAGCAGGTTGGAAACTATGGCGAGGTCTTTGAGCGCCATGTTGGCAAAAACACACCTCTGAAGCTTGACCGCGGCCAGAACGCCCTCTGGACAAACGGCGGTCTGCAGTACGTTCCACCCATCCGCTAGTTGGGTAATGTTGAAGATCCGAGTGCAAGTCATTCGCACTCGGCCGCACTGCCCGGCCTCTCCAGCGACCGGGCAGTGCCTACACCCTTCTTATGGCTGCTAAAGCCTGAGGTAAGGCAGCCTTTCATGTCCGGTCCTAGCTTGGTCAGTTGCCCGTGTTAAATCAGCCGAAGTTTCGCGCCATGGTCTGGCAGGCCTTGCTTTTTGCGATGCTTGCGGTGGGGATTTGGATTCTTGTTGGCAACTTAAACGCCAACCTTGCCCAACGGGGCATTGACTTCGGCTACGACTTCTTGCTTAGCCCGGCAGGCTTTGATATCGCCGAGCGTGCCATTGCCTACGAGTCTGACAGCAGCTACCTACGGGCCTTTGTTGTTGGGTTTCTAAACACCCTGCGGGTGGCCATTATTGGCATTGTTGTGGCAAGCCTGCTTGGCCTTCTGGTTGCTGTGGGCAGCCTTTCACCCAACCCCTTGTTGGTCTGGCTCTGCCGACAGTTCGTTGAGTTCATCCGCAATGTGCCCCTGCTGCTTCAGCTTATTTTTTGGTATCTCACTCTGGCAGTCATTCTTCCCGACACCGGGACGCCCGCCCAGCTTCTTCCCCAGGTTTTCTTAAGCAAGAACGGGCTGCAGTTTCCCTGGTTCCTTGCAGGCGACTTTCCCTCCCTGGAGTACCCCGAGATGGGGGCCTTTGGGCTCGTGGGCGGGGCGGCGCTCTCGCCTGAGTTCATCGCTCTTTTGCTTGGCCTGTCCATCTACACCAGCGCCTTCATTGCTGAAATTATTCGGGCAGGCATTCTTGCAGTGCCTAAAGGTCAGACCGAGGCAGCTGCTGCCCTTGGCTTTACCCGCTGGCAGCAGCTCAGGCTTATTGTTCTACCCCAGGCCTTTCGGGTCATTATCCCGCCCACTACCAACCAGTACCTCAACCTTACAAAAAACAGCAGCCTAGCCATTGCCATTGGCTACCCCGATCTGGTGAGCATTGCCACCACCACGCTGAACCAGTCGGGTCGGGCCGTTGAGGCTATTTCCATCATCATGGCTGTCTACCTGAGCCTGTCGTTGCTTACCTCATTTCTCATGAACCGGTTCGAGCAGGCCACCCGCCTGAAAGAGCGCTAGGATGTCCGAGAGCTTCAAGGCGCTTTTCAATGGCAGACTCAACTCCGTCATCACGGTGAGCCTTCTCATTTTGTTTGCATGGCTGGCCAGCGAGCTTTTGCCCTGGGGGCTTTTTAACGCTGTCTTTGCGGTCGACCTAAATGCCTGTCGAGAGGCCCGTGGTGAAGGCGCCTGCTGGGGCGTGGTCGGTGAGAAGTGGAAACTGATTATTTTTGGCCGCTACCCGTTTTGAAGAGGCTTGGAGGCCCGTGGTTGCAAGCATTCTGATGGTTGGGGCCTGCATTGCCATTAGCCAGCGCCAGATCTGGAGGCCCTCAACCTTTATTGTTGCGGGCCTCGTACTGACGGGCTCTGTGGCCCTTATGGTGGGAGGCTTTGCCGGCTTAAGCCATGTGCCAACCGAGCGGCTTGGTGGTCTTTCCCTTACCCTTTTGCTTGCCATTCTTGGCAACATTCTTTCCCTTCCGCTTGCCGTCTTGCTTGCCCTGGGCCGAACCTCGGACCTTCCCTTTATTCGCACGGTCTGCACGGGCTTCATCGAGATTATTCGTGGTGTTCCATTAATTACCGTGCTCTTCATGGCAAGCTTTATGTTTCCCTTATTCATGCCAAGCGGCACCAACCCCGATGTCCTTCTTCGGGTTGCAGCGGGCATTATTCTTTTTAGTGCGGCCTATCAGGCCGAAGTGATTCGTGGTGGAATTAACAGCGTGCCCAAGGGCCAGATTGAGGCGGCGCAGGCGCTTGGCATGGGGTATTGGCTTATACAGACGCGTATTGTCTTGCCTCAGGCCTTCCGCGTTGTTGTCCCGCCCTTGGTCAATAGCTTCATTGCCATCTTTAAGGACACATCGCTGGTGACGATCGTCAGCATGTACGAGCTCTTTGGAAGCCTTCGCCTTGCCCTGGGTGACCCCGAGTGGCGGGCCTTCTACATTGAAGGGTTTATTTTTGTCGCTCTTATTTATTGGGTCTTTTGCAGCGCCATGAGCAGCTATGCCCGTGGGCTCGAACGCGACTTTGCTGTCGCTCGACGTTAAAGGAGTTCTCATACCATGGCCATGATTGAATTTCAGAATGTCTCGAAGTGGTTTGGCAGCTTCCAGGTCTTAAGCGACATCGACCTTGAGGTAAGCAATGGCGAAAAAATTGTTGTCTGCGGCCCCTCGGGAAGTGGTAAGTCAACCCTGATTCGTTGTGTCAACGCCCTTGAGCCGTATCAAAAGGGTCGCATCACGGTGGCAGGAACCGAGCTCACCGGCGATATCAAGTCTACCTACCAGGTGCGCACCCATGTGGGCATGGTCTTTCAGAGTTTTAATTTATTCCCGCATATTTCAGTGCTTGAGAACCTCACGCTTGCGCCCATTCGGGTAAGCGGTGTGCCGGAAGACCAGGCCAAGCGCGAGGCCATGATTCAGCTCGAACGAGTCAAGATTGCCGAGCAGGCCGAGAAATACCCCGGTCAGCTCTCCGGTGGCCAACAACAGCGGGTTGCCATTGCACGAGCCTTGTGCATGAAGCCCGATGTGCTCTTGTTCGATGAGCCCACAAGCTCACTTGACCCGGAGATGGTCAAGGAGGTTCTTGACGTCATGGTGGCCCTTGCCGAGCAAGGCACAACCATGATCTGTGTCACCCACGAAATGGGCTTTGCCCGTGAGGTGGCCGACCGCGTTATTTTCATGGACGCAGGAAAAATTGTTGAGCAGGCGCCGCCCGAGGAGTTCTTTGGCGCGCCTAAACACCCGCGTGCCATCGACTTCTTAAGCAAGATTCTTAGCCACTAGTCACTCGCCAAGGCCAAGCAACTGGCCTTGCACCAGGCCCACAATCTCATCGTAGTCGGACGGTTGAATATCAAAGCCACCCGTGAAGGCACCGAAGGCCGGCAGCATCCAATGCCTGCCCGCGCGGGTGAAACAGGCAAGTCGTTGCCACTGGCCAGGCCCAAGACGCAGGCGCACAGCCGGGTGCAGGTGGCCTGAGACCTGCCATGGCT
>JAURFZ010000145.1 GCA_030834045.1 Burkholderiales bacterium | reverse complement strand
CGAAATCGAGTTTTTGAAAAAAGAGTAATGCTGTTTCATCATTCCTAGCCAATCGAAGCTGGGATTCGGAGAAAAAAATGAGCCTTGGACTAATTGGTCGCAAGGTTGGCATGACGCGTATCTTCACCGACGACGGGGATTCCATCCCTGTAACGGTGGTCGATGTGTCTGACAACCGTGTCACCCAAATTAAATCAACCGCCACCGACGGTTATGCGGCCGTTCAGGTTGGCTTCGGAAGTCGCCGACCAAACCGGGTAACCAAGCCTTTGGCAGGGCATTTCGCGAAAGCAGGCGTTCAGGCTGCCGAGATTATGGGTGAGTTTGCGCTCACCGATGATCAGCTGTCTGGTTTTTCTATGGGCCAGACGCTGCCAGCCACTATGTTTGAGGCGGGCCAAAAGGTTGACGTCACCGGCACAACCATCGGCAAGGGGTTTACCGGAACCATCAAACGCCACCACTTTAGTTCCCAAAGAGCGTCGCACGGTAACTCGCGGTCGCACAATGTGCCGGGCTCCATTGGTATGGCGCAAGACCCAGGCCGCGTCTTTCCAGGCAAAAAAATGCCGGGCCACCTTGGAGATGTCCGCCGCACCGTGCAGAATCTCGAAATTGCCCGTGTCGATATTGAACGCAACCTGTTGTTGTTAAAAGGTGCGGTCCCCGGGTCACGCGCGGGCACCGTCATTATTCGTCCAGCTGTTCGCCAGGCCTCGGCCCATTCGGCGACCAAAGCCTAATCGCAACAGCGCAAGGGACAAAGAACATGCAACTCACACTCATTAACGACTCGGGTCAGTCTTCAGGCAAGGTCGAGGCCGCCGATGTCGTCTTTAATCGCGACTTTAACGAGCCGCTCGTTCACCAGGTTGTGGTGGCTTATCAGGCCAATGCGCGCAGTGCAAACCGCGCCCAAAAAGACCGAAGCGAGGTGAATAAGTCAACCCGCAAGCCCTGGCGGCAGAAGGGTACTGGCCGGGCCCGTGTGGGCCGTGCCTCAAGCCCACTCTGGCGTGGCGGCGGTAAGGTTTTTCCGAATTCGCCCGAAGAGAACTACAGTCACAAGTTGAACAAAAAAATGTACCGCGCCGGTGTGCGGTCCATTCTCTCGCAGCTTGCCCGAGAAGATCGACTTGTCGTGGTGGAGAGCTTTTCGGTCGAGGCCCCAAAGACCAAGCTCGTTGCCGACAAGCTCAAGCAAATGGGTATGGACTCGGTTCTTCTGATTACCGAGGCCTTCGACGAGACCCTTTATCTCGCCTCCCGCAATCTGCAGTCCATCGCTGTTATCGAACCCGAGGCAGCAGACCCTTTATCTTTAATCTATTTCGACAAGGTTGTTGTGACCCGAGCAGCTTTAGGTCGGTTTGAGGAGATGCTGTCATGAACCAAGAGCGGCTTATGAAAATTCTGCTCTCGCCGGTCATCTCCGAGAAGAGCACACAAATTGGCGAGTCCAATAATCAGGTGGCCTTCCGCGTACTTGCGGATGCCACAAAGCCCGAGATCAAGGCTGCGGTCGAACTCATGTTTAAGGTGCAGGTCGCGTCGGTCAACACCATTAACGTGAGGGGCAAGGTTAAGCGCTATGGCCGCAGCATCGGTCGCCGTCGTAACACGCGTAAAGCTTACGTATGTCTTGCACCCGGCCAAGAGATCAACTTTGCAGGGGAGGCCGCTTAATCATGCCCGTCGTCAAAATGAAGCCAACCTCGGCCGGGCAACGCGCCATGGTCAAGGTCGTGCACCCAGACCTACACAAAGGTAAACCCTTTGCCGCACTTGTTGAACCCCAGTCGGCCACCGCCGGCAGAAACAACCTTGGCCGTATCACCACCCGTCACCGCGGCGGTGGCCACAAGCAGCACTACCGGGTTATCGACTTCCGTCGCCTGAAAGATGGCATTCCAGCCAAGGTCGAGCGAATTGAATACGATCCCAATCGAAGTGCGCACATTGCCCTGCTTTGCTATGCCGACGGCGAGCGTCATTACATCATCGCCCCCAAGGGGCTTGAGGTTGGCGCAAGCCTAATGAGCGGCCCCGAGGCGCCTATTCGCTCAGGCAATGCCATGCCCATTCGCAATATTCCAGTGGGTTCCACCATTCACTGCATCGAGCTGCTTCCCGGAAAGGGTGCTCAGCTGGCCCGGTCTGCAGGCGGCAGCGCTCAGCTTTTGGCCCGTGAGGGCAGCTACGCTCAGCTGCGCTTGCGCTCAGGCGAGGTTCGTCGCGTTCATGTGGAATGCAGGGCGACCCTAGGTGAGGTTGGTAACGGCGAACACAACCTTCGCCAGCTCGGCAAAGCTGGTGCGACCCGTTGGCGGGGCATTCGGCCCACTGTTCGTGGCGTGGCCATGAACCCGGTCGATCACCCGCATGGTGGTGGTGAGGGCCGTACGGGTGAAGCCCGTGAGCCTGTCAGTCCATGGGGAACGCCCACGAAGGGCTACCGAACGCGTCGTAACAAGCGTACGAATTCCATGATTGTCACTAGCCGCCATAAGCGCAAATAACGGTTAAAAGGTTACCCCTATGTCACGCTCCGCGAAAAAAGGCCCGTTTGTTGATGACCATCTCGTTAAGAAGGTCGACGCCGCTGTCGCTACAAAAGACAAGCGGCCCATCAAAACCTGGTCCCGCCGTTCCACCATCCTGCCAGAGTTTGTCGGCCTAACCATTGCCGTACACAACGGCAAACAGCACATGCCTGTCTTCATCAACGACAACATGGTGGGTCATAAGCTTGGTGAGTTCGCCTTAACGCGCACCTTTAAAGGCCACGCGGCCGACAAGAAGAAAAAGTAAGCACAAGGACTTTTTATGGAAACCTCAGCAAAACTTCGTGGTGTACGACTGTCGGCCCAAAAAGGCCGGCTGGTCGCAGACCTCATCCGTGGCAAGCCCGTCGAATCGGCCTTAAACACGCTTACCTTCACCGAGAAAAAGGCGGCCGACATCCTTAAAAAAGTTTTGGAGTCCGCCATTGCCAATGCTGAGCATAACGACGGTGCCGACATTGATGAGCTCAAGGTGAAAACCATCACGGTTGAGCGAGGAACGAAGCTTCGTCGCTTTTCTGCCCGGGCCAAAGGTCGCGGCGTTCGCATTGAAAAGCCCACCTGCCATATCAGCATCACCGTCGGAAACTAATTCAGGAACCAATTCATGGGTCAGAAAATACATCCAACCGGCTTTCGACTTGTTGTCTCACGCAACTGGTCGTCGCGCTGGTTCGCCTCACATCGTGACTTCGGCCGCATGCTTAATGAAGATATCAAGGTCCGTGACTTCCTAAAGAAAAAGCTAAAGTCCGCAGCTGTTGGACGTGTCCTTATCGAGCGGCCGGCAAAAAACGCAAAGATCACTATTTTCAGCGCCAGGCCAGGCGTTGTCATTGGAAAAAAGGGCGAAGACATTGAGGCCCTGAAGACACAGCTTTCCAAAATGATGGGCGTGCCCGTTCACGTCAATAT
>JAURFZ010000144.1 GCA_030834045.1 Burkholderiales bacterium | reverse complement strand
AACGGCCTGACCGTATAGCCACGCTGAATGAGCCTTTTTAGGGTGGCCTTGCCAATGGTTCCCGTGGCGCCCGCAAGTGCAATTACCATAGTGGCGATAAGCATAGCGGAGATACCGAATGAATCGAATGTTGCGCCAGGTGGGCCAGAGGCTTGCAGCGTTTCTGGTTAAGCCGGTTGACCATAGCCAGGCGTCTCCGCCATCAACCAGCCTTCATCTGCGGGCGGCCCTGCAGCCAGGCGATGTTCTTTTGGTGGAAGGCTCTTCGCGAATTAGCATTGCCATTAAGTACTTAACCCAGTCCACCTGGTCGCATGCAGCCCTCTACGTCGGCGAGGAGGCGTTAGGCGGCCGAGCCCCAGCTGGGCATTGTTTTGTTGAGGCCGATGTCGTGGAGGGTGTGCGGACCGTAGGCTTTGAAGAGTTTGACAGCTGCCACACCCGCATCTGTCGGGCCAAGGGGCTCTCAACACAAGAGCGTGAGGCGCTGGTTTCTTTTGTAACCCATCGTATTGGCGATCAGTACGACCTTCGAAACATTGTTGATCTTGCCCGCTATCTTTTCCCGACTCCGCTTGTGCCGACCCGGTTTCGGCGTCAGCTTCTAAGTCTAGGAAGCGGGGAGCCCACAAAGGCCATTTGCTCGTCTTTAATTGCAGAGGCCTTTGAGTCGGTTCGTTTCCCTGTTATTCCCAATGCCTATGGGCCGGCGGTGTCGGCAACCGAGCAGAAAGTGGCCTCAAGCCTGGGTCTGCAGCTCTATAAGCCTGCGCATTCAAGCCTGGTGACCCCACGCGATTTTGATGTCTCACCTTATTTTGAAGTGATTAAGCCAACACTTGTTTCCCAGTTTAATCACCGGGACCTTGAGTGGGTGTCTCAGGACGACTCAGTCTGAATGACGCATACAATTCCAACCATGAGACCAGAGACGCCTTGTATTGCTATTTGTTCAACCGCCCAAGGCGATGATATCTGCCGCGGTTGCGGACGTACCTTCGATGAAATCAGTCGATGGATTTTCATGGATCAGGCCGAGCGCGATCGGGTCTGGGACCGCATCGAGGCCGAAGGCACAGCCCTTCGTTTCACAACTTATAAAGAACGGGCGTAAAAAAAGGCCTCCTTTTTTAAGGGAGGCCTTTTTAAGTTCAATGACTTCAGCGGGCTATTGTTTGAATGCCTTCTCGCACCTAAACCAAAGTCATCGCAGCCATTTAGGCCTGAAGATCAAACCTGTCAGCGTTCATCACCTTCACCCAGGCGGAAACAAAATCGTGCACGAACTTCTCTTGGTTGTCGTCCTGTGCATAGACTTCGGCGTAAGACCGAAGAATGGAGTTTGAACCAAACACAAGGTCCACCCGTGTTGCTGTCCAACGCGCCTTGCCACTCGAGCGCTCAATAATGTCGTAACTGTTACGCCCCGTAGGCTTCCAGTTATAGGCCATATCGGTCAGGTTCACGAAGAAGTCGTTGGTCAAAGCCCCAACACGGTCGGTGAACACACCGTGCGCACGACCTCCATGGTTTGTACCCAAGACACGCATACCGCCTACAAGTACTGTCATTTCGGCAGCCGTTAAGCCCATAAGCTGCGAGCGATCCAAGAGCATTTCCTCGGCCGAGACCACGTAATGCTTTTTGAGCCAGTTACGAAAGCCATCGGCAAGAGGCTCCAAGACTTCAAAGGACTCAGTATCGGTCTGCGCCTGGCTCGCGTCGCCACGGCCGGGGGCAAAAGGCACCTCCACCTGAAAGCCCGCCGCCTTGGCTGCCTGCTCAATGCCAAGGCTGCCGGCAAGAACAATTAGATCGGCCATGCTTGCACCCGTCTCCTTTGCAATGGGCTCAAGCGCCTTTAAAACTTTTGCAAGACGTGCGGGCTCATTACCTTCCCAGTCCTTCTGAGGGGCAAGTCGAATACGGGCACCGTTGGCGCCACCTCGGAAGTCCGAGCCTCGGAAGGTGCGAGCGCTGTCCCAGGCGGTTACCACCATCTCTGCAACCGATAGTCCTGCTGCTGCAATCTTCGCCTTGACCGCCTTCACGTCGTAGCTGTTTGAGCCTGCAGGAACCGGGTCTTGCCAAATGAGTTCCTCGCTGGGCACTTCCGGACCGATGTAGCGGGTCTTTGGACCCATATCACGGTGGGTCAGCTTGAACCAGGCCCGAGCAAAGACGTCTGAGAAATAGGCGGGGTCCTTGTAGAACCGTTCGGAGATCTTCCGATACTCTGGGTCCATCTTCATGGCCATATCGGCATCGGTCATGATGGGGTTGAGGCGAATTGAGGGGTCCTCAACGTCAACAGGCTTGTCGTCTTCCTTGATGTTGATGGGCTCCCACTGCCATGCACCGGCAGGGCTCTTCTTAAGTTCCCATTCGTAATTAAGAAGTAGGTAGAAGTAGCCGTTATCCCATTGTGTGGGATGGGTGGTCCATGCGCCTTCAATTCCGCTTGTGACGGTATTGCGACCCATGCCACGGCCTTTCTTGTTCAACCAGCCAAGCCCTTGGGCTTCAAGTTCTTCGCCCTCGGGGCTTGGTCCTAGGTCCTTGGCCATACCGTTACCATGGCACTTGCCAACCGTGTGGCCACCCGCGGTAAGCGCAACGGTCTCTTCATCATTCATGGCCATACGGGCAAAGGTTAGCCGGACGTCTTGCGCCGTGCGCAGGGGGTCGGGCGTACCGTTAACGCCCTCGGGGTTCACGTAAATAAGGCCCATCTGAACCGCTGCCAACGGGTTCTCAAGCGTCTCGCGGTTCTCGCCGTCGTAACGGGTCGAGGCAAGCCATTCCTTCTCCGAGCCCCAGTAGACATCCTTCTCGGGGTGCCAGATGTCGTCGCGACCAAAGCTAAAGCCAAAGGTCTTTAGGCCCATCGACTCGTAGGCAACATTGCCTGCAAGAATAATCAGGTCAGCCCAAGACAGTTTATTGCCGTATTTTTTCTTAATAGGCCAGAGCAGCCTGCGTGCCTTATCGAGGTTGGCATTGTCGGGCCAGGAGTTGATGGGGGCAAACCGTTGGTTACCCGTTCCTGCGCCACCTCGGCCATCGGCCACCCGGTACGAGCCTGCAGCATGCCAGGCCATACGAATCATGAGGCCGCCGTAATGACCCCAGTCCGCGGGCCACCAGTCTTGGCTGTCGGTCATAAGCGCCCGAAGATCCTTCTTAAGGGCGTCGACGTCCAGGCCCTTCACGGCCTTGCGGTAGTTAAAGTCCCTCAGTGGGTTGGTCTTGGTGTCGTGCTGGTGAAGAATGTCCAGGTTTAAGGCATTGGGCCACCAGGCCATCGTTGCGCTTGTTTGGTTGGTGTTGCCGCCGTGCATCACGGGGCATTGTCCGGTTGGGTTAGTCATTTAATTTCCTTTGAAATGGTGTGATTTGATAGATTACTTCTAATACTATTAACTATCTAATTGTTTGTATCAATCTTGAAGATAGCCTGGCCCTAGAGGTCGGTCTTTCAGTGGGTGGCTGGATGTGAAT
>JAURFZ010000143.1 GCA_030834045.1 Burkholderiales bacterium | reverse complement strand
TCTCGCCTTCAATTGCCCAGGCTCTGGGTCTTCCCAGCCCGGTCACTGACCAAGGTCTTGCCACCGAGTGGGCCGTTGGCGGGGCCATGCTACTTACAGCCTTTCTGTTTGCCCTGGTTGGCCTTCCTGCCCTGCTTGTCCTAAAAGACCATCAACCGGCTCAGCCTCAAGCCCAGTGGCGCGGAGCCTGGCACAGGCTTGTCCAAGGCTGGTCAGGCTTGGCCCACGGTCAGCCCTTGCGCCAGCTTCTGGTCTGCATTGCGGTCTACCAGTCGGGGGTGGCAACGGTGATCACTCTTGCCGCCATCTATGCCCAGCAGGTCATGGGTTTTTCAATGGCCCAGACCATCGTCCTGGTGCTTGTGGTGAATGTCACGGCAAGCCTGGGGGCATTCCTTTTCGGCCTTCTTCAAGACCGGCTTGGTCACAGGCGCAGCCTGGCCTTGAGCCTCGTTCTCTGGATACTAATGGTTCTGGTGGCTGCCTTCTCAACCACCGAGCCTGGTTTCTGGCTTGCGGCCAACCTTGCAGGGCTTGCCATGGGCGCCTCGCAAAGTGGCGCGCGCGCAGCCGTGGCGGCCTTGTCCGAGCCCGACCGCCAGGCAGAGTCCTTTGGCTACTGGGGGGTTGCAGTGAACCTGGCCTCGGTCTGCGGACCGCTTTGCTATGGCTTAACCAGCTGGCTGTCGGGCAATAACCACCGGCTGGCCATTGCCTTAACAGGCCTCTTTTTTATAGTGGGCCTAATGCTGCTGCTGCGAATACCCTTCTCCCAGGCGGACGCAAGGCCCATACCTCAGGCTTAAAAGCCCAGAGAGGCGCATTAGCCTATCGCAGATGATGGACTGCAAGACGTTCGCAGGGCAGGCCTTGGGAGCCGTGGGCTAGCGCGTAAGAAGGAAGTCACGCATTGCCGGCCAGTGGTCGGGAAAGTCGGACAGGCTGTGATCGGAGCCTTCAACAATATGGTGAAGGGCGCCAGGGTAGCGGCCCACCATCTCGTTCCAGTCAAGCAACTCATCGCCCTTGGCAGCAACCAGCATGTAGCGCTCGGGCTGGCTAAGAGGCACCTCCATGGATCGCAGGTCATCAATGTAGTCCGCCTGAAACTGCAAGACCTCGTCGCTGTGCCAGGCTTTCAGAGGGCCCACCTGGTCTGCCAGGTCGCGGGCAGGCGCGCAGGCTGGGTTAATAAGTGCTGCCTTGAAGGCCTCGCGCTTGGGGTGGCGCTCCATGAACCAGCTGGCATAAAACCCGCCCAAGGAGCTTCCGATAAGGCGAATTTGAAAACCTTCGGAAAGGGCGTGTTCAACCGTCTGGGAGGCATGGTCCATGGCGGCAAGCGGCGCAACCTCAAGGGCAGGGCATTCGAAACGCACCCCTTCTTGATCCAGCCATTGGGCAAGCAGCATGGCCTTGGAGGACTGGGGAGAGCTGCGAAAGCCATGCAGGTAAATGACACAAAAGTCGCTGGGCTGGGACATAGGAAGGTCCTCCTTTTCGTTTGGTGGAGCAAATACGCAATACTGCTAAGCGGGGATTTCCCCAATGCGTCAATGAGGCAGACAGGGCACACTCAAACCTGATCTGCAACAGCTTTAAGAAAGTGAGCGGCTGCTAGTTAGCTGGAACCGTTTGCTCGGGAAATCGAAATCGTTTCGATGTCTTGCAGCTGTTGTTTCATTCTCTAGAGGAGACCAAGGCATGTCAACCGTTGTGAAAAAGTTTTTAACGTCCGCTCTGTCCCTGGGCCTTGTTGCCGGGGTGTCCCTATCGGCAAGTGCCCTGGAACTCAAGATCTCTCATCAGTGGAAGGCCAATGTTGATGGTCGTGACCGCGCAGCTCGGCTTTTTGTAAAAGAGGTTGAAAAGGCAGATCCAAGCATTAAGTTCCGCATCTACCCCGCGCAGTCGCTTGGCATCAAGCCGGTTGCTCAGCTTGATGCGCTACAGAATGGCACGCTGGAACTGGCCATTTTCCCCATGTCCTACGCGGTGGGTAAGGCCAAAGAATTCTCAGGGGTCATTCTTCCTGGTGGTGTTCCAAGCCTTGACGTTGCCATGAAACTTAAGCGCTCGGCCTACCACAAGGAAATTCAAAAGCTCGCCAATGCCAACGGCATTCACATTGTGTCCTGGTGGTGGACCCCTGGTGCCTTCGCAACGAAGACATCACCCGTTGGTGGGCCCGACACGGTCAAAGGTCAGAAGCTTCGTGCCGCAGACCCCACGTTTGAGTCCATGCTGAAGGCGGCAGGCGCCTCCACATCGGCCATGGCCTCCACAGAAATCTACCCTGCGCTGCAGTCGGGTGTTCTTACTGGAGCGCTAACTTCTGCGGAGACCTTTGTCTCGGGCCGTCTCTACGAGCAGACCAAGCACGCCACCGTCGGTGGGGCGAACTCTTTGTGGATGTTGTTGCAGCCTCTGGTTATGTCCAAGCAGCATTGGGACAAGCTCTCGCCTAAGCAGCAGAAAATTTTTGAAGAGGCTGCTGATAAGGCCGATGCCTTTTTCTTAACGGTTCAGCGAGAGGCCACCAATGCCATGGCCGAAGCCTGGCGCAAGTCGGGCGGCACGCCACGCGAGATGACCGATGACGAGTACAAGCAATGGATGGACCTTGCCAGGAAAACAGCCTATCCCGAGTACGCCGCCATTTCACCAACAGCCAAGCGCATTCTTGACGCACTCGAGAAGTCCAAAGCCGCGAAGTAAGGTTGGTTGATCAGCCCCGGTAGCAGACCACTGCTCTGGGGCTTTTTTACATTTTGCCTGCGAGGGAAGGTCTTGCCTGCGAGGCATACCGCCCCTTCGTTAAAGCCTCAGACCGCTTTTTGTAAAGGGATCTTCAGTGGACGGGTATCGGAGTTTCGTGGCGCGCATGTCAGATGCCTGCGCAGTCGTTGCAAGTGTCTTCTTGGCGGTGGCCGCCGTCATTATTTGCTACATGGTCATCCGGCGGACTGCTGGCTTCTCAACTGACTGGGAGCTTGAATTTGCTGTCTTTATGATGGTGGCCTCCTTGTTTCTGGGTTCCCCGTATTGCCTAAAGACCGAAGGCCATGTTGCGGTCGGTCTGATGGAGACGGCATTGCCAAGCCGAAGCGCCTATTGGCTAAGGCTTGTCATACAAATTGTTGGTCTGCTCGTCGTGCTTTTTTTAGCCTACATGAGCCTTGAAAAAACATGGGAAGTCTTTGTGAAGGGTGAGCTTACAGAGAGCTCATGGGCGCCGCCCAAGTGGCCTCTGTACGCAACCATGCCCATTGGTTTTTTCTTAACCGCCTTGCAGTATATCGCAATGATTGGGGTTGACCCATCGAAGCGCTCGGAGACCCCCGATGTCTGAACTTCAAATTGGCCTATTGATTCTTATTGCCACCCTGGTGGTGCTTTTCTCGGGCCTTCCCATTGCATGGGGGCTCATTCTTGTTTCAGTAAGTTTTCTTACGATTTTTGAAGGCCCGATGTTTTTGGATAACGTTGCAGTGGTCATGATGGACGAGCTGGCCTCGTTTGCCCTGCTTA
>JAURFZ010000142.1 GCA_030834045.1 Burkholderiales bacterium | reverse complement strand
TTCCCGCCGGCTCCACCATTACAAAGGGCTCGGATTGTCTCCGGGCCCTTTTTTTTGGGCGTCCCCCCAAGTGAATGCGCCGAAGTGCTGCGGGTAGGCTTGACAGCCAGATGGGTCCGCGACTGTCACCAAACGTGACATTCCCAACCAAATGCGCGAGCATAAGAGGCCTTGACTATCTCCGTTCTCATTAACAGCCTTGGGGGCCTTGCCCTAATTCTGCTTGGCATGGCCATGATGACCGATGGCCTGAAGACGGGCACAGGCCAGACCATCAAGCGTCTGCTGGAAAAATCCACGGCCACCCCACTTCGTGGAATCTCAACAGGCTTCTTCACAACCGCCATTGCCCAGTCCTCAGGCGCCATTACGGTTGCGCTTATAGGCTTTGTGAATGCGGGTGTCATGACCGTACGCCAAGCCCTTGGAGTCATCTACGGCACCAATATTGGCACCACTATAACCGCCTGGCTTGTTGCCATTCTTGGCTTTGGCCTGAAGATCGACCTCTTGGCGCTTGGCCTTCTGGTGGTTGGTGTGGCCTTAAGACTTAGCAGTGAACGCCGCAGCCAGCAGGCCATTGGCGAGGCCTTTGCGGGCTTTGGTCTCTTTTTCCTGGGCCTTGGCATTCTTCAAGCGACTCTTACAGGCCTTGCCTCACTCACCGTTCAGTCCGTCGAGCCCGCGACACAGATCATGCATTCAAGCGCACGGGAGGTGGTGCTTCTGTACCTGGGCCTTGGGCTTGTCGTAACTGTCCTCACGCAGTCATCGAGCGCATCGATTGCGCTGATTCTCTCGGCCGCTGCCGGTGGGCTACTTAACTTTGAAGCCGCTGCCGCGGCTGTGATCGGCGCTAATTTGGGAAGCACCTCCACAGCGTTGCTTGCCGCCGTTAAAGCCACGAGCAATGCCCGTCGCCTTGCACTGGGGCATCTGGTCTTCAACATCATCACGGCCAGCGTTGCGCTTACCATTCTCCCCTGGCTGGTTCAACTGGTTTTACTCATTGCGGGTCGGCTTGAATTGCAGGCCGGTATGGCAAGCTCCCTTGCGCTCTTTCACACCTTTTTTAACCTCATGGGTGTCTTAATAATGCTCCCCATGACAGGGCTTCTTGCGCGTTGGCTTGAAAAACGTTTTCGCCAGGCCGATGAAGACCTTGCACGACCCCTCTACATTGACAACACACTTTTAAGTATCCCAACCCTTGCCGAGGAAGCCATTCAAAAGGAGCTTCACCGGTTTCGGTCTTTAGTGGCAAACAATGCCCAGCAACTCATGCAGGGCAAACGTCTCACCGCCGTTCACCGAGAGGCCATTTCAGGCCTAAGCCAGGCCATTGAGGCGTTTTTCCAGTCCTTAACCATGCAGCGTATGCCCATGGAAGATGCCAACAAGGTTGCCCAACTGCTGCGCGCCTTTCGCTACCTTCACGAATCCTTCCTGTGCCAGAACCATCTCATGCGCGAGGGCAGCTTCCGATGGCCTGAGCTTAACGGCAAGCCCGCCTCAACCATGGGCCACCTTCGTGATGCAAGCCTTGCTGTGGCAAGCTTTTGCTCCGAGTCCGACGCTCTTAGTAACCGCCTAAGGGTTGACCAACGTCTGTTAACACAGTTTCAAGACAACTACGCCGAGGCGAAAAGCCATATTCTTCAACAGGCCGCCGCTGGCGAACTTAGCGTTGGCCAGACAGGCGATACCCTTGATACGCTGTCCACCATTCGCAGGCTTATTGAGCAGCTTCTAAAAGGCGACGAAGTACTTAGCAGCTTCTCGCCCAAGGCCCATCTGCCTGCACCCTCTGACGAAACCAAGGAGAACTGATGACATCCAGTTCAAATCCAACCCCCTATGACCCGCCCCGTGTCTGGGTCTGGGACCAGGCGAGCGGCGGTCGCTTCGCCAACATCAATCGACCCATCGCCGGACCTACCCACGATAAGGAACTCCCACGCGGCCAGCATCCTCTGCAGCTTTACTCCTTAGCAACGCCCAATGGCGTCAAGGTCACGATCATGCTCGAGGAACTCTTAGCCCTTGGCCACAAGGGCGCCGAGTACGACGCCTGGCTTATTCGCATCACTGAGGGCGACCAGTTCAGCTCGGGCTTTGTCTCGGTCAACCCCAACTCAAAAATTCCTGCCCTGCTTGACTGCTCGGGCCCCACCCCAATCCGT
Organism: Burkholderiales bacterium; assembly: GCA_030834045.1. Classification (GTDB taxonomy): domain Bacteria; phylum Pseudomonadota; class Gammaproteobacteria; order Burkholderiales; family Burkholderiaceae_A; genus Hahnella. The sequence continues at coordinate 1,367 of JAURFZ010000142.1, read as the reverse complement.
GTTTTTGAATCGGGCTGCATTCTGCTCTACCTTGCCGAGAAGTTTGGTGCCTTCATTTCCGAAGACCCTGTGAAGCGCACCGAGTGCCTGTCTTGGCTTTTCTGGCAGATGGGAAGCGCGCCCTACTTGGGCGGTGGCTTTGGCCACTTCTATGCCTACGCCCCCTCGAAAATGGAATACCCAATCAACCGCTTTACGATGGAAGCAAAGCGCTTGCTTGATGTCCTTGACCAACAACTCGCTCAGACCCCCTTCCTTGCCGGAGATGACTACACCATTGCAGACATCGCCTGCTGGCCCTGGTTTGGTAATTTATTGCTCTACAACCAATACTCAGCAGCCGAGTTTCTTCAGGTCGAGACATACCTCAATGCGATGCGCTGGGCAAAGGACATACAAAGCCGTCCTGCCGTTCTTCGGGGTCGAAAGGTAAACCGAGTTGTGGGCCCTGAAGAGGATCAACTGCGCGAACGCCACGACGCAAGCGACTTCGACACCAAAACACAAGACAAACTCACCCCCAAGGAGCAATAAAAAATGCTGACCCTCTACGATTTTGAATTAGCACCGAACCCCCGCCGTACGCGCATCTTCCTTGCTGAAAAAAATATCGACTATAAAAAGGTCGCCATTAACCTTCGCGAGCTTGAACAGTTCAGCGACGCTTTTAAGGCGGTCAACCCCCGGTGTACGGTGCCTGCCCTCGTGAATGAAGACGGCCATTGCTTTGCCGACAACGCCTCCATTGCTGCCTACCTTGAAGCCCGCTTTCCCGAGCCGCCCCTATTAGGCCGCACGCCCGAAGACAAGGGCGATGTGGCGTATTGGCAGGCGCGCGTTGAGTCGGATGGACTTGGCGCTGTGGCCGAGGCCTTTCGCAACAGCAGTCCTGCCATGGCCAAGCGCGGGCTTCCCGGCACCCGGCCTATCGAACAGATTCCTGCACTTGCCGAGCGAGGCCTGCAGCGCACGGCAGCCTTTTTTGACGATCTGAATGAGCATCTTGCAAACCGCGAGTTTATTGCTGCCAACCAGTTCAGCATTGCCGATATTACTGCGTTGGTTACGGTCGACTTTGCAAGAGTGCTCAAGCTGCAGCCCACCGAGGAGAATCACCCGCACCTCTGTGCCTGGCGTGAGCGAATGAAGCAACGCCCCTCAGCGAAGGCCTAGGCCTGCGGGGGCCCGGGCATTAGGAACCAGGGCCCAGGTCCTCTACGCTTTGTCTTTTCCAGTACGCCCTGCGCCTTCCATAAGGCGCACCATCGACCAGAGGGCCTGCGTAACGGGCACCGACAGGCCATGCACCTCGGCACGTCGGGCAACCGTGCCATTTAGAAAATCAATTTCAGTGCGCTTGCCTGCCG
>JAURFZ010000141.1 GCA_030834045.1 Burkholderiales bacterium | reverse complement strand
AGCCTGGCCGCAAGCGTAAGACCTTGGCTGAATTGCTGGCGGCTACGCCGTCAGATGTTGGTCGAGTAGAGGGTTGGGATGAAATGCCAGCCGTTGGGGCTGAGCTTTGACGCCTAGCCGTGGGGATATTCTGCACCTCCAGTTTGACCCGGCGACCGGCAAAGAAATGATCGGTAATCACTTTTGTTTGGTGGTCTCTCCCAAGTCATTTAACGCGAAGTTCAAGCTTGCCATGGTGTGTCCAATTTCTGGTGGTGTCGCAAACGTGGCTAGAGAAGCAGGCTTTCTAGTTTCATTGATGGGATTTGGTTCGCGTACCGATGGCTCAGTGCATGTGCATCAATTGAAAAGCTTGGATTGGACTGCACATGACGCCAAGTTCGTGGAAAAAGCGCCGGTACAAGTCATGCAAGAGGTTCTGGATTGTCTGGTGGCCGTATTTGAGGATGACTGAGGAATCGACAATGGCCCACCTGTAAATTATGACAATCATCATAGCCCACCAAAAATTGATTGACTGCTGCTGATTTGATTAAGCTGCATGACCAAGAAGCGCAATTATCGAATCGCTGATCTGCTTTACATTACTTGGTTGGTTGACTGCCCTTTGCAAATTAGAAAGATTCAAGGTTACACGGCCGGAATACATAAGCCCTAATTAGGCGACGTGTTGCAGGCCGTGTTAAGAATGAAGTGAGTCAATAAGGGCCCTGGCTTCTTCTGCGGTCTTTATTGAATGCCAGGTACCCTGCGGATAGACCACGCAGTTTGGCCCCTGGCTGCAAAGCCCAAAGCAGCCCGACTTATTCACCATGAGGCCTGCCTCATGGTCAGCTTGAAGATCGCGCACCGCCTGTTTCAGGTTCTTTAGTAAGGCTAAAGAGCCGCGGGCAGCGCAGCTTTCCCCATCGTCTCTATGATTGGTGCAGATGAAAACGTGATGTTTAAAGCGCACGGATAATGACCTTCAAGGGTTGTAGAACTCACGACTAAACTAGGGAGCCTCTGAAAAACTCTCATGATTATCGAACGTAATGGTGTGTTGATGGTCCAATCTGTATTGGGATTTCAGGGGGATGTCATGAGCCAATTGAGTTTCTCCGACGTGGAATACGGGGCCAAGCGCAAGAAGACTAAGCGGGAAATCTTTCTTGCTGAGATGGAGTCTGTGGTGCCCTGGGATTCGATGATCAAGCTCATTGAGCCCGTGTATCCCAGGTCTGCAGTAGGCAGACCCGCCTATGCCTTGCCTTCTATGCTGCGGGTTTACTGCATGCAACAGTGGTACGGATTGAGCGACCCTTCGATGGAAGAGGCGCTCTATGAGATTGCCTCTATGCGCCGATTTGCAGGGTTTTCTCTGGGCAGTGGCTCGATCCCCGATGAGACAACCATTCTGAACTTCCGGCACCTGCTGGAGGCCAATAAGCTCACTGAGCATGTTTTTGCCTTGATCAACCAGTACCTCTTGAGCAAGGGGCTTTGTCTGTCTAAGGGCACGATCGTGGATGCCACGATCATCCAGGCGCCGAGCTCGACGAAGAATGCCAGCGGCTCGCGAGACCCCGAGATGCACCAGACCAAAAAGGGTAACAACTGGCACTTTGGAATGAAGGCGCATATTGGGGTGGATGCAGAGACGGGGCTTGTGCACAGTCTTCAGACGACAAGTGCCAATGTGCACGACCTCAACGCCGTCGAAGAACTTCTCACCGGAGAAGAGAACGCCATCTTTGCGGCTGCTGGCTACCGTGGGGCCGAGCGGAGAACCCAATCTCAAGCGGCTTGGCACATTGCCATGCGGCCTGGAAAGCGACGAGCGCTGACTGACTCTGCCAAAGATCGCATCACGGAGCAGCTTGAGACGCTCAAAGCCAGAGTCCGTGCCAAGGTCGAGCACCCGTTCCGAGTCATCAAGATCCAGTTTGGATTTATCAAGGCCCGATACCGCGGCATGGCCAAGAATCGGGCTCAGTTGCATATGCTCTTTGCCCTTGCCAATCTGTACATGGTCAGGCGACGATTAATGGCCATGGGGTAGGTGCGTCCAGAGTATGAGAAAAAAGATAAGATCAGCAGAGAAAACAAAGAAAACCAGCAATAAGCCCGATTAAAAGCCCACCCATATGAACAAAACGCCTGCGTCATCACCAATGTCGTCCGAACAATTTAAATCGAGCCATTGTTCAGAGGCTCCCTAGCACAGCTTTGAAAGTCATGTGCCGACCAGTCACCTTCTTAAACTTTATGCGTAAGCAGTATCACTAGCCGGCTGTGCCTGCTAGGCCAAGCGCAGGTTGATGACATCCACCCAGCTTCCAGCCTCAAGAGCCCCGAGCTCATGGGGCAGCACCACAAGGCCGTCGGCCTGAGCAAGTGACAACAGGTTAGCGGCTCCTTGCGAGGGCATTACCTCGGCATTCCACCCTCCGTCGTCTGCGGGCCTTAGCCAGCACCTTAGATACTCGGTTCTTCCAACATTCTTTGCGGTTGCCTTAAGCAGGCGCGCACGAATGCTTGGAGCGGTGACCAAGGGGTCCTGGCCTGCACGCCTGGCAAGGGCATAACGAACAATGGCTAAGAAGGTTACGTAGGAGGCCACAGGGTTACCGGGCAGACCGAAGAAGGGGGTCTGGCTTTTGTCTTCTTTCTTAATGAAGCCGTAAGCTAAAGGTCGACCGGGTTTGATGGCCAGCCGCCAGAACTTTATCTCGCCAAGTTCATCAAGTACTTTGCGGGTATGGTCGGCCTCACCAACGCTTACGCCTCCCGAGGAGATGACGAGGTCTGACACGCTGGCAGCCTGTGAAAGGGCGCTTCTAAGTGAGGCGGGATCGTCGGGCGTTATACCAAGGTCAATGGCCTGGGCGCCCGCGCGATGAACAAGGTCTAGCAACATCAGTCGGTTTGAGTCGTGGATAAGACCCGTATTCAGTGGCTGGTGCACGTTACGCAGCTCGTCACCAATGGACACCACGCTTACCTTTAACTGGCGATGGACAAGAACCCGAGCGCAGCCGGTCTGGGCTAGAAGCGCAACCTCCCGAGAACTCAATTGTTGACCGCGTGCAACAAGGATGTCTCCCTTGCGGACATCTTCGCCAACATCTCGCACATGGAGCCCCTTGCGAATGTCCTCACGCCGGATGACCACAAGCTTGTCCGAGCTCGTTGATGCGACGAGCTCCTGTGGAACGACGCAGTCGTAGCATTCGGGAATCACAGCGCCAGTAAAAATGCGCACGGCGCCAACGGGGTCCGCGACACCCTCAAGCTGCCGGCCAGCAAGAGACTTTCCGGTAACAGCAAGATGCAAGGCACCGGAATCTGCCTGTTTGGCATCTGCTAGTGTTGCGCTTAGCGCATAGCCATCCATAGCCGAGACGGGCGCTGCTGGAAGGTTCTCCGGTGCCACGACATCCTGAGCAAGCACTCGACCTGATGCGTCAAGAATGGGCAGCCATTCCGACTGCGTAATGGGTGTAATGGACGCAAGAATACTTTGAAGGACATGGTCAACGCGTTCGGCGCTTGATCTCTGATCTGACATGTAAAAGGGCCTAACTTAGGAGGTTGAGTTATCTGACG
>JAURFZ010000140.1 GCA_030834045.1 Burkholderiales bacterium | reverse complement strand
CCATAATCCAGCTCCTGAAAACAAATGAAATAATTAAAAAAACAAGACGGTCGATCCATTGACCCAGCGTCCTGCAACACCCAACACCAATTCAAACCTTCAAATTCGTCTGGTGCCCATGACGCGGATCGAACGCGTGACCTCTCCCTTACCAAGGGAGTGCTCTACCACTGAGCCACATGGGCGTAAATTTGCTGCTGAACCTGGCGCCTGCTTTTGGAGCGGGTGAAGGGAATCGAACCCTCGTCGTAAGCTTGGAAGGCTTCTGCTCTACCATTGAGCTACACCCGCCGGGCAAAACCATTTGGGCCTGCTAGTGCTCCCGGCAAACTGCCCCGAGCGCTTCACCAACCCCTTCACTGCACCTTCCCTGCAAGCTTGCAGACCCTTGCAACGATTGGCCTACCAGCCTGCCGGCCTTCTCCACACCCGCATCCGCCACAAACCGCGGTTGCGAAGACACAAACGCCTTGTTCCTGGTGGAGGAGGTTGGATTCGAACCAACGTAGGCGTAAGCCAACAGATTTACAGTCTGCCCCCTTTAGCCACTCGGGCACCCCTCCACGACGAACCCGTAACTATCCGTCTTTCGGGGGCTTGTGTCAAACGAAAAAGGCTTTTTGCTCAGGCGCTTCGGGGCATTTACTGGGGCCGAAAGGCATCGGGGTCCTCAATCGCCGGCTTGTTAAAGACATCACGAATCACAAGGAAGTCCAGCGCGCGTCCTGAGGGCTCCGAGAACAAGATGCGCACGGGCAGGTTTTGGTCGGCTGCATCAAGCCATATTTCAATCTGGCCCTCCCGGTTTGATTGCAGGCGCTCACTAACAAGCCGGACCGCAGTCACGACAATGCCCCCAGGCAGAACAATATCCTCAGGCAGCTCGGCTCGAAAACTGGCCTCAACAAAGCGACGCCGGCCCGCGATCTTTACCTCCGTCATCCCTCCATAACGAAGTGCGTCGGGGTTGCGTTGGCTCAGCCAAGAGAGCTGAAAAATGATGCTCAGCCGATCCTGAAAGTCCTCTGGAAGGTCCAGTGGTGCCCGGCCCTGCTCCAGGACAGCGGTTCCAGATTCCGCATCAAAACGGCTTTCGGAGAGCCCGCGAAAGGGAGTCTGCTGGCGGTAGAGCTCAGGCCGAAGGCCCTGATCATCGATGCGTCCCTTGCTCTCAAAGACAACCGGTTCACGAACAAAGAAGGCAGCCCAGCCCTCTGCCTTGGCCCAGAGTCGGAGTCGGTAGCGATCTGGGCTGGGGAACTCCACCCAAAGTTCCCCCCGCCCAAGAGGGTCGCCATCGAGGGCATAACGACCAAGATAGGCCTGCACGGCTAGAACCCCCGAAACGGGAAGGCGTGGCTGGGCATCTGCCGAGCCCTGACCCGCGGCCTCGGTAGGTGAAGGGTATTTGGCCTCTGTGGCATCGGCCGAGGCAGCCTCGGGTTCCAGTGCGGATCTATCCGACTCAAAAATTGGATCCAGCTGAGTCTCCTCCTGGACGGCCCCCATGGGCAGCACAGGCGTCTGGGCTGCGGGAGGCTCGGGTTCTGGCTGCGGAGGGTCAGGGTCTGGCTCGGGCTTTGGCAAGGGCTCGGGCGATGCAAGCTCAATGGCGATGGACTCGAGGCTTGGCAGGACCGAGATCACCGGCTGAAACAGCCCGACGCTGACCAGCCAGATCAACAAGGCATGAACAAGGATCGACAGCACTAGGCCGCCAAGAAAGGGTTTCATTGGGTGGCTGCTCGCATTACACTTCAACGAATGGATATGCCAAAAGACCCTTTCGCATTTTTCAAGACCAGCTGGCCTGGATTTCAGTCTGCAGGGGGGTCAATGGCGTCTATGGCCATGGCCAGCTCCGACCCAGCAGAGCTCGAAAAACGCATTGCCGACCTAAAGACCGTTGAACAATGGCTCGACTTTAACCTGACTCTGTTGCGCACAACCATTCAGGGCCTGGAGATTCAAAGGGGCACCTTGCTTGCCCTAAAGGCATGGCAAAACCAAGGGTCTGAGTCCGATGCCGCGGGCGAGGACGGTAAGGCGCCCGCCGCCGATGCGAACCTCTGGTGGACGGCCATGCAAGACCAGTTTCAGCAGCTTATGCAGGCCGCTCAGAACCTTCAAACCGAAGCAGCCTCTGGGCCTGCTTTTCCGTCTGCAACGACCTCAAAAGGCAATCAGAGTGGTACGGGTCCATCGACCCCCAAAAAGCCTGCTTCCAAAAGACCATCTCGAGCATCGGCCTCAAAGGCTGCTAAGGCAGGCTAGGACAGCCTCGGATTCCGAAGCGGCTAGAGCGAGTGGCGGTGGCGCCAGTCAATGATTGACTTGGTTAGCTCTGCAAACTCGGTGACAACGCGAATGCCGTCGGGTGCCCTGCGGTTAAGGACAGGGCAGCGCCCGCCCGCCCAAATTTCAACCGATTTCGGCAGCTTGGCACGCAGCTCAGTCAGTCCATCAACCACAAGCGTGGGGTTCATAACCGGCGAAAACGAGAGCACCACCAGATCGATGTCCTGGGCTTGTGAAGCAAGCACGATGTCCCAGACAGGGGTCTGCACGCCCAAGGAGAAACAACGGCAGCCCTCCAGTGCAAGCAAGGCCTCCACCATGAGAAGGCCCATGCCATGGGGCTCGGATGGAAAAGTCGTAAGCAAGACCCTGGGGCGATTACCCGGCTGCGGAATGGTGCTGATGGCGTTGCGTAGAACGACCTGCATTGACTCCGTGAATAAATGCTCTTCGTAAATTTCAAGCTGACCACGCGCCCAGGTGTCACCAACTTTCTCAGTCAACGGGGCAACCAGTTCGGTCACAAAACGGGCAAGACCCAGGCGCAGCACCCGCTGGCTTAGCTGGCGTCGAAGTTCTTCAATCTCGTGAGATTTAAGAACATTCATTAACTGATCGAGGTCGGCGGCCTGGTCTTCGGAAGCAATTGGCGCAGGCTGAGACACAGACTCCGCGAGGGCCTGAAGGTCTTCTAGGCTAAGACCAATAATTTTTCCAGGCCGATAGCCCGTGTCCATGAGGCGCCGAATGGCCCTAAGCCGGTCCACCTGGTCAATGGAATAGATTCTTTCGCCAAAGTGATCGCGCTCAGGATTTGGGAAACCATAACGTCGCTCCCAGACACGCAGAGTGTCTTTCGAGAGCCCTGTGTCGCGCTCAACCGCGGCGATACTCAGGTGGATAGGGGCTTTGATGGGTTGATCCATAAGCATTCGACAGAATTGACGAGAAACCCTTCTTTGTCATGGACAAATATTTGACCATACGACGGTTGCTGTCTAGTATAGAACGTCTAATTTCAAATGACTAGGACAAAAAGTCCCCCACCATGACAAGTCCGTTTAATCCTCGCCGGTTTTTTTTGCTCGCCGCTGGCCTTGTGCTTGCGCCCATGCTTGGTCTAACCGCCAACCTCGCCCAGGCGTCACCGTCCTCAGCAGGTTGTCCCTCACTGCTTAACCAGACCTTCCCACGGCTTCAAGACGACGAGCCCCAGTCGCTTTGCGACTTCCAGGGCAAGGTGGTTCTGGTTGTGAACACGGCCAGCTTCTGCGGCTTCACCCAACAGTACGAAGGCCTCGAGACGCTCTATCGAAATTACAAGGATCAAGGTCTTGTAATTCTTGGTTTTCCTTCCAACGACTTTGGGAATCAAGAGCCGGGCTCCAACAAACAGATTGCTGAATTCTGTTCCAATACCTTTTCGATTCGCTTTCCCATGTTTGCCAAGACAAAGGTTAAAGGGCCTGGCGCCCATCCCCTGTTTGCTGAGCTTG
>JAURFZ010000013.1 GCA_030834045.1 Burkholderiales bacterium | reverse complement strand
AATACGAGTGCACCCAGTGACTGTAGGGTTAAACGTCGGTTATTCGTAGGTTGTGTGGCTTTTTGCATAGCGTTCCTTTCAAATTAATAAGGTTCATAACGTTTGCAAGTCCATTGTTTCTTGGGGTCTTGCGATTGCTCTAGTTTAGTGCTGGCGAGATCAAAAGTGACACGCTGATTAAGTGCCTTGTTCTCGTAAATGCGTTTTGCACCTTGTTCCTCCACAAAACTGTAGTTGATCGAGTCAAGATCGAGCGACGTTGGCGTCATACGAAGTTCAAAATTCTTGTTCGCGTCTTCTTCAAGCGCGCAATGAAAGTCTTGGGTTCTTACCACGCAACCGGCCGTGATAAGAGCCATCCCAAGGGCAACTAGGGAAAAATGCCCTGCAATTTTAGGACCTTGGCTCTTGCTGTGCTTCATCAACTTCCGCTAACTAGACTTTGGCGGACTTCTCAAGTCGGTGAGCAAGGGTTTGGAGGCCCGGCCGTAGTTTTAGGAAGCCTTTGTATAAAACTTCCAGCATGCCCGTTGCACCAGGTAATTGAGCGACCCGAGCAAGTAAACGCCAACCCGGAAGACGCGACCACATCGCAACGAAGGCCTGGGCTCCACTAAGACGGGTTCCGTCGGATTTTTCAACGTGAAAGCGGGCGAGAAGAAGCTCGCGTTCGCCCGCGGGGTGAGCATTGTTATCGACCGAGGCCCCGATGTTCGTAAAACATAGCTTCGTATCCGGGTTCGATGCTGCAAGCCTTTGGACATGGGCAATTTCGCGTCGGCACAAAGGGCAATCGCCGTCGTAAAGAACCGTGAGTAATTCAGTGTCACTGTTTGGCTTGTCTACCAAGGGGCTGGTCATTTGCTAATCCTATGCCTAGTCAGATGCTAGGGATGTTTTTCCTAAAATCACAGTAGCATGATCATCTGTGGAAAAACCTGAATTCACCCTGCCCAATTCGGGACAGACCATCCAGCTGGTGTGGTTTAAGCGTGATCTTCGTCTTGAAGATCATTATGCACTTCAGGCTGCTGTCGCGCGGGGCCCAGTACTGGGCCTGATTGTCTACGAGTCATCACTCTGGGGCCTTGCTGACAGTAGTGGACGACATGCCGCTTTTTACCGAGACTGCCTTACTGAGTTCCAGTTAGCCTGTCAGAACGCCGGCCTACGTCTTTTGGTTGCGTGCGGGGAAATGCCAGATCTACTCGGACAGCTTCGACAAGCCTTGGGCCACTTCTGCCTGCATAGTCATGAGGAAACCGGTAACTGGGAGAGCTATGCACGGGATCTTCGGGTGCGTGGCTGGTGCCAAACGACCCAGACCCCCTGGTTTGAGCAGCCGCAGAACAATGTGGTGCGATGCCTGAAAAACCGCGATACCTGGCAGAAAACTTGGGCCGAGAGGATGCAGGCCTCGTGCCTGCCAGTATCCAACTTTAATCCCTTAGCGCCTTCGTACAGCGCCGTTTTAAGTGCTCTGCCAGACTGCTTTCACCACAACGCACTTGCGTCCTGGGCGCGCTTGGCTAAGGAAGATGACTGCCCGGGGCAGCTGCGGGGTGGTCGTCGCCTAGGCTTGAAGCATCTGCAGGAATTTTTGGCGGGCCGTGGCCTCTACTACCGTTCCCAAATGAGCAGCCCCCTCACGGCAGAGGTCTCCTGTTCAAGAATCTCACCTTACCTGACCTGGGGTGTGCTCTCGATACGAGAGGTGGTTCAAGCGGCGTGGGCAGCCGCCGAGGACTGGCGCAATGACGCTTCAATCCCAGGTCGTTCTGCCATGCTCCTAAGCCTTCGCAGTTTTGAGAGTCGACTTCACTGGCGTTGCCACTTTATTCAGAAGCTTGAATCCGAGCCCGAGATGGAGTTTCGCTGCCTGCATTCTTCAACAAGAGGTCTGCGTAACGAGGGGGCTTTTGACTCCGAACAGCATCGCCTTTTTGAGGCCTGGTCAAACGGTACGACAGGCTTACCTTTCGTTGACGCTTGCATGCGTTACCTGAGGCATTACGGCTGGATCAACTTTCGGATGCGGGCCCTGCTTATTTCGTTTGCCAGTCAACATTTGTGGCTGCACTGGCGTGAGACCGGCAGGCATTTGGCACGCTATTTTGTTGACTACGAGCCAGGCATTCATTGGCCCCAGATTCAGATGCAAAGCGGAACAACAGGTATCAACACCATTCGTATCTATAACCCTGTTAAGCAGGGTCTCGATCAAGACCCCCAACAGGTTTTTATTCGGCGTTGGATTCCCGAGCTTGAAACAGGTTCCTACCCCAACCCGGTCGTTGATCATGCTCAGGCGGCACGTCTGGCTCGGGAGAGGCTTTGGTCTTTAAGAAAAAGTGCTCAGGCAACAGAGGAGGCCAGGGCTGTGTTCGAAAAACATGGCAGCCGAAAGCGTTCATCTACAGGCAGGATTAACAAATCAAGGCTTGATGTAAACGTAAACGAGAGCCCACAGAAACAGTTTGATTTTTAGCGCCTCCTTAGGCTGGCAAAGAATAAGAAAGTGTTACGCAAGGGCTTGGGCACAAACAAACCCGCTTGCCCATGCCCACTGAAAATTATGTCCTCCTAGATGGCCGGTGACATCAAGGCATTCGCCAATGAAGTGCAGACCATGGTGGCGTTTTGCCATCATGGTCTGGGGGTCAATTTCTTCAGTGCTGACGCCACCTAACATTACCTCGGCCTTCTTCCAGCCCAGACTTCCGGTTGGCTTAACCTGCCAGTTTGTTAGTTGGTCGATGATCCGGGCGCGGTCTTTTTTACCAATCTCCGCCCAGCGTCGTTCGCCAAACTCGAGTTTTTCTGCGAAAGCTTGGGCAAGTCGCTGAGGCATAATCTGACCCAATAAATTATCAACGCGTTTTCCGCCGTGGCGTGATTCATCAAAGATGAGGTTAGCTTCACTATTGATAAGCCAGTTAATGGAAATCGATTCACCAGGCTGCCAGTAGTTACTTGCCTGCAACACCGCTGGCCCTGAGAGACCCTTATGGGTAAAGAGCAGGTCTTCATGAAAAGCCGCCTGCCCGTAGCTCTGATTTGTATTTGGGTGTTGCGTTACCGGAGGGTCTTGAGTCTTAACAGAGGGTTGACCTGCCTGAATTTCAACGGCTAGGCTCAGGCCTGCGAGCGACTCGAACCCTTGCTGATCTTTAGGATCAAGCGCAAGGGGGACGAGGCCAGGCCGAACAGGCGTTACGGCAAGACCCATTTGACGTGCAAGTTCAAGCCCCCATGCAGAGGCTCCAATGGCTGGAACAGGCAGCCCCCCTGTTGCCACCACAAGTTGACGTGTTTGAATGGCACCGTCCGTGGTCTGAAGTCTCCAGAGGTCTAGCTGCGTCGCCTCGGGCGGAAAATGAGCTGCAGTCGCAGTCGCAGTCGCGGTCGCAGTCGCGGTCGCAGGGACCTCATCAACCTGTTTGGCTTGCGTAAAACCTGCAGAGCTCGCACCTCGCGGAGCGCATACCGTATTCACGGTTACGGGATGACGCAACATGACCTTTCCCTTTTGGCACTCGGCCATGAGCATTTCAACGATTGCCTTGGATGAATCGTTGCAGAAAAGTTGCCCCCGATGCTTCTCGTGAAAGGCAATGCCATGCTTTTTTACAAGCGCGATGAAGTCGTTGGGCTGGTACCTTTGAAGGACTGCATTGACGAACTCAGGACTCTGGCAAAGAAAATTGGAAGGGCCTGAATGACAATTCGTGAAGTTACACCGGCCTCCCCCACTAATACGAATTTTTTCCCCAAGGGTTTTTGCATGGTCGATTACGAGAACCCGTAGCCCCCTTTGTCCAGCCAAGGCTGCACAGAAGAGTCCAGCCGCGCCTGCGCCTACAACGACAACATCCCAGGCATTAGTCTTTACCAAGAACTGTTCGCAGTTCTAATGGGGTTGGTTTGCAGGGCGTTCGCTTTTCGGTAGGGCATGTTTATATTGCTAGTCAGCCAGTCGTGGATGGGCTTGTGATGTTTAGCGCCCCTTCAAGGGCCTCAATCACAGAGTCAACACCCTCACCAGTCTTTAAATTACATAGCGACCATGGAGAGTTTGGCCGCATTCTTGCCGTGTCAGCCCTCATAACTGCAAGATCGGCACCCACGTACGGAGCCAGATCAGCCTTATTAATTACCAGAAAGTCCGAGCGAGTAATGCCAGGACCACCCTTGCGGGGAATCTTTTCGCCACCGGCAACATCAATGACATAAATTGTAAAGTCAGATAACTCGGGGCTAAAGGTTGCTGCCAAGTTATCACCCCCTGATTCAACAAAAACAATGTCAACGTCAGGAAACTTCTGCACCATACGGTCAACAGCCTCAAGATTAATACTTGCGTCTTCTCGAATAGCCGTGTGGGGGCAGCCACCGGTCTCAACACCCATAATTCGTTCAGCGGGAAGGGCGCCTGAAAGTGTTAGTAGCCTTTGATCTTCTTTGGTGTAGATATCGTTGGTAATGGCAACAAGATCGTAACGATCACGAAGGCGTTTGCAGAGCACTTCGAGAAGGGTTGTCTTTCCAGACCCTACGGGGCCGCCCACCCCAACGCGTAGAGGCGGAAGGGGTTTCTTACGATGAGGGATTTGATGGTGCATGGTTTTTGGGCGCTCTTACGATCGAAAAAGTCGGGAGTATTGAAATTCATGCCTTGCGCACAGAATAGCCTGCATGGGCGCAGCTGTGTGAAGACATGCTTCACCAGCGTGAAGATGACTAAGCGTTTTCTCAATGCATTGATCAATGTGAGGTTGAATCTCACCTAAAAGACCTTGACCAGCAGCCTGACCAATGGGTAAGAGTTTTTGTGCTGCCTGTATTTGGCCCTCAACGAAGGTAAAACAAAAGGAAACCAGCCCATCTTCAAGTCGAATCTTCTTCGCGTAACAGGCACTTGCATGTGCCGTAAGAAAAGTGGGCGTATCAAGCTTAAGCAAGCAGGACCGCAGATCCCCCTCAAGCCAGTTCAGTTCACCAAGAAGACGAACAAGAGACCATCCCATCTGCTCGGTCTCGGCCCTCAACTCGACAACATCTCGACTGGCCCAGTGAATACGATTAAGCGTAACAAGTGTTTCAAAGGTGCGAGTCTTGATTGCACTGTATATGAGCGCCCAGAGTAATGCGTCATTCTTAGGCCAGAGATCCAGAGCGCTTAGGAGCCACTTTTTTAGGCCAACAAGATTAGTGACACGACCGTCATTGACGGCTGACTCAAGACCCTGTGAGTAGCTGTAGCCACCGACCGGCAGACTAGCCGAGGAAAGCCGAAAGAGCGCCTGTAAGCTGGCTGAATCTCGCGAAGAGGTAGCCTCGGGCGTATTAGCCCGTCTAGCCATGATGGTGCCTAAAAGTGGCCTGCGCTATTGCGTAATCTTCATCGAAAGTGGCGTCGTGCCCGTGGTGATGGCCACCACCGTAGGCACCAACGTCTGGCTCGAAGGCGGCCTCGACCGAGTGAACTTCGACACCTCCGAGCTGCTCGAGCATTGTGCGCAGAACAGGGTCAGGCTCAAGCTGCAGATAGCCGGGCTGCAACTCCAGTCGAACATGGCGATTACCAAGATGATAAGCGGCTCTAAGCAGAGCATGGGGATGCGTCCCGAGGACCCGAAAAAGCGGCTCATCAGCCGCAACAACCTCTACGGACTCGTCGTTGTCGGTACTTAATAAGGCTCGGTTTCGAATGACCAACCCACGGGGTAGGAGAATACGAACCTGAACATTCCGGGTTGTAGTGATCGCGGTGAATCGACTGCGACAGCGCTGATCAAAGCGCAGAAGCAGGCAGTCGGATGGCCGAAGACCTCTGGCTTCAGCGGTCTCGGGTGGATGATAGTGCGTTAAAAGCATGACACTAAAAGAGAAAATAGCGCTGTGCTAGGGGTAACTCCTTGGCGGGTTCACAGACCAGAAGCTCCCCATCGGCATGAACCAGATAGTTCTCTGGGTCCACCGTAATGGTGGGCTGCCAGTCGTTGTGAATCATGTCGGCTTTCCTAATGTTGCGGCAAGAGTGGATGCCAGCAATAGTTTTGTTGAGCCCAAGATCATGCAGGGCTTGGTTATTGAGCCCCGCCTGCGAGACAAATGTAAGTGAGGTTGAAAGAGCCTTGCCAAACGAGCCAAACATAGGCCGCATATGGACAGGCTGAGGCGTTGGGATAGAGGCGTTCGCATCGCCCATTAGTGCCCAGGCGATCATTCCCGACTTCAGAACCAGGCTAGGCTTTGCGCCGAAATAAGCCGGCCGCCAGAGCACGAGGTCGGCAAGCTTGCCAGTCTCGACGGAGCCAACTAAATGGCCCATGCCGTGGGTGATGGCAGGATTAATGGTGTATTTCGCTATGTAGCGCTTGATGCGCTGGTTGTCAGAGAGCTTGGAGTCTCCTTTAAGGGGCCCGCGCTGGTCTTTCATTTTATGGGCCGTCTGCCAGGTTCGTAAGATAACCTCGCCAACGCGGCCCATCGCCTGGGAGTCCGAACTCATCATTGAGAACGCTCCAAGGTCGTGAAGAATGTCTTCTGCGGCGATGGTCTCGCGGCGAATGCGACTTTCGGCAAAGGCAATGTCTTCTGCAATAGAAGCATCCAGATGGTGGCAGACCATAAGCATATCGAGATGCTCATCAACCGTATTAACCGTAAAGGGCATGGTTGGATTGGTTGATGATGGCAGGACATTGGGCAAAGAGGCGGCCTTAATAATGTCTGGTGCATGCCCGCCACCTGCACCTTCAGTGTGAAAGGTGTGAATGGTCCGTCCCTTAAAGGCTGCGATTGTGTCGTCAACAAAACCAGACTCATTTAAGGTGTCTGTGTGAATCGCAACCTGAACATCCAACTCTTCGGCAACGGACAGGCAGTTGTCAATTGCCGCTGGCGTGGTGCCCCAGTCTTCGTGCAGCTTTAATCCAATCGCTCCGGCGTGCACCTGCTCTCGAAGCGGTTCTGGAAGGCTTGCATTGCCCTTACCCAGAAAACCAATGTTCATTGGAAAGCTATCGACTGCAGCAAGCATGCTCTGAATATGCCAGGGTCCGGGAGTGCAGGTGGTTGCGTAGGTTCCCGTTGCAGGCCCTGTGCCCCCTCCAAGCATGGTCGTTACACCACTTGAAATGGCCTCATCAATTTGCTGCGGACAGATAAAGTGAATGTGAGAGTCGATTCCGCCAGCCGTTACGATCATGCCTTCGCCCGCGATAATTTCAGTGCCCGGACCAATAACAATGGTTACCGCGGGTTGGATGTCGGGATTACCCGCTTTTCCAATTCCAGCAATTCGTCCGTTTTTAATGCCAATGTCGGCTTTGACAATACCCCAGTGATCGATGATGAGCGCATTGGTAATGACCGTGTCAGCCACATCTGCGCTGCATCGCTGGCTCTGACCCATACCGTCACGAATGACCTTGCCCCCACCAAACTTCACCTCCTCACCGTAGACAGTGAAGTCCTTCTCTACCTCTACCAAGAGGTTTGTGTCGGCAAGGCGAACGCGATCGCCCACGGTGGGCCCGAACATTTCGGCATAGGCTTTTCTTGAAATACGCGTCATCACAGATCTCCCATAACACGCCCTTGGAAGCCAAAGACTCGACGATCGCCAGCTAAGGCCACAAGTGTTACGGTGCGTTGCTGGCCGGGCTCGAATCGAACCGCTGTGCCAGCGGCGATATTAAGTCGATAGCCGCGAGTCTTGGGGCGTTTGAAATCCAGTGCTTGATTGACCTCAAAGAAGTGATAGTGCGAGCCAACCTGAATAGGGCGATCGCCCCGGTTGATGACTGTGACTTCGAGGGTAGGACGGCCAGCATTGATTTCAATGTCGCCGTCTGCGGGAATGATCTCGCCGGGTGTCATGGTTGGTCTCTCCGATTTTCCTGGTTATTAGGCGATAGGCTGGTGAACAGTGACAAGTTTCGTACCATCCGGGAAGGTGGCTTCGACTTGAATATCGGCAATCATTTCGGCAACACCGGGCATCACCTGGTCTTTGGCAAGAATTTGCGTGCCTAAGGTCATAAGTTCTGCCACTGTCCTGCCGTCACGGGCGCCCTCTAAAATTGCACAGGTGATTAAAGCGGTGGCCTCGGGGAGGTTGAGCTTTAGCCCTCGATCTCGGCGGCGCTCGGCAAGAAGCCCTGCTGTAAATATCAGAAGTTTGTCTTTTTCGCGTGGGGTTAGGTCCATGGGATTCTCCGAGAAAGTTAGGTTGCCCAGATGCGCAAGTCGGAACCGGCTGAATTCATAATGAGGGGTCGCAAGAAGGCTCGTGTCTGTTCGCAGACCGACCGCGCCTTCTCTGGATTATTAGACAAAAGACGCATGACCAAAAGCGCCTCTTCTTGGGTGTGTTCGCCGGTCTGCGGGCCCGTGCGAAGAGCTTTGTTGCTGCTTGGAACAACAAGTTGCGAGACCCCCGCTACGCAGGATGGCTCAAAAGGCAGGCTTGCAGCCAAGGCTTCATAGGCCTTCTCGTTGAGCTTGGGGCCAAAGGCCCAGAGCGAGCCGGTAATGCTGTAGCCGGCCATTTGATGATGATCGTCTTTACTTGCCATGTGCACCGAATTCCAGTGTGTCCGTTCAGTCCAAAGGAGCTTATTTGAAAGATAAAACGACAGCATTGTCTGAGCACGACCGTCAACCCAGGGCTCATTACAACTCGTGCGGCCAAACTGGTGGAGATCCCATCCTAAAAGACGGCAGCTGGGCTCAAGCCTAACCTCGAGAATGTTTTGAGCCCAAGCCTGGTTGAAATAAAGGTTCTCGTGCGGAAGCCACTCAATGGACGATTCCTGGCTTACATTGAGAAGGACGCTTTGCTGAGCTGGCTTAGTCGCGTCTGGGAAGGACCGGTACCAGCGCGTTGCGCCAGGGGTCGCGTAAACACTATGACTTGCCTCGCTGGCTGAAATCTCAATACGAAGCTGGTCGTCTTGAGCGATTCCGGAGGGCGGGTGCAAAACGAAGGAATGGGCAATGCCCGCGCCCTCTGGGTACAGGATCTTTTGTATTTGCAGAGGACCTTTTGCATGCAGCTTACGGACCCTCGTCTGCCCGCTTGGTCGGTCGGCGCGAAGGAAAAGCTCGGCCTGCCAAGGTTCTAGCCGGTTATGCATAGAAAGGGGCGTCCTTGTCTGGTCTGATTGACTTCGAAACAATACGGGAAAAGCAATGAAAAGGCTTAAATACTTTGATATGTTCGCCGCTGGAGCGTGTAGAGCCAAGGCCTCTCGAACTTAAGAGATTTTTAGATCCAGAGCAGGATAATAAAGCATGAGTAAGCCCCAGACCCCTCCTACCATCGCTACCCTGAATGAATGGCTCGGTCGTCAGGAAAGCCATAACGACCAACTTACCTTATTTCCTGCCAATGCCCTTGCAGCCGCGCTTGATCACGACCAGCGCTTTGCAGAAGGCGATGCCCTACCGGCTCTTTGGCATTGGCTGTATTTTCTCTCGTATGCAAAGCAGTCTGAACTAGGCTCTGACGGCCACGCGCATCGCGGGGGTTTTCTGCCTCCAGTTTCGCTTCCAAGGCGTATGTGGGCGGGCGGTGATTTGCGTTGGCACCGACCCCTTCAGCTGGGCACCAAGGTGCGCAGACTTTCGAGCATTCAAAGTATTGAGCAAAAGCAAGGCAAGTCTGGCGAGCTGGTTTTTGTAAAGGTCTTGCATGAAATTTCAGACGCTGCCGGGGTTGCGATGCAAGAGGTTCACGACATTGTCTATCGAGGTCATTCCTTGCCTGGAAGTCTAGGTAAGAGTTCCAGTAATTCCCAGCCGGTTGAGCCCCCTGAATTTAGTCGCAGCCTCGTACCAGACAGCGTGCTTCTTTTTAGATACTCCGCCCTAACATTCAATGGTCACCGCATTCATTACGACCGCCGCTACACCATGGAAGACGAAGGCTATGCGGGCCTTATTGTTCATGGCCCCTTGGTGGCAACCCTGCTTGCTGAATTACTGCGCGAGCACAGGCCCGATGCAACATGGCTGTCCTTCAGGTTTAAGGCTCTTCTACCCATGATTGAAGGTGAGCCCTTAAAGCTTTGTGGAAAGGCTACAGGCAAAGGCCATTACGAGCTTTGGGCAGAAAACGCGCATGGGGCTATGACCATGACAGCCTCGGCGAGTATTGAACATACTTAAATCAACAGAGAAATCCGTCGTTTACCCTTATTTGGAGAAGGACTTTGCACGATATTCCCACGGTTGATGCCCATCAAGATATGCGAGAGGCCTTGCGCGATCTTTGCTCCCAGTTCGATTCAAAGTACTGGCAGGCGGTTGATGAGGAGCGCGGTTATCCAGAGCGTTTTGTGGATGCGTTGTCCCAGGCGGGATGGCTTGCTGCCCTAATTCCAGTCGAATACGGGGGCTCGGGGCTTGGGCTTGTAGAAGCCTCTGTCATTATGGAAGAAATTAACCGCTGCGGCGGAAATGCAGGAAGCTGCCATGGCCAGATGTACAACATGGGCACGATTCTGCGCCATGGTTCTGACGAGCAGAAGAAACGCTACCTTCCTCAGATTGCCAGCGGCTCGCTTAGGCTTCAGAGCATGGCTGTTACCGAGCCCACCACCGGAACCGACACAACGAAGCTAAAGACCACGGCGGTCAAGCAGGGTGACCGATACATTGTGAATGGCCAAAAGGTCTGGATTTCTAGAATTCAGCATTCAGATCTTATGGTTCTTCTGGCTCGAACAACTCCCATTGACCAAGTAGCGAAGAAAAGTGAGGGCATGAGTGTCTTTCTGGTCGATATTCGACAGGCCATGGGCAAAGGCATGGACGTTAGGCCCATTCGGAACATGGTGAATCACGAGACCAACGAGGTCTTTTTTGACAACCTTGAGGTGCCTGCAGACAACCTCATTGGCGAAGAGGGACGCGGCTTTAAGTACATTCTTGATGGGCTCAATGCGGAGCGTGCGTTGATTGCTGCCGAGTGCATTGGCGATGCCTACTGGTGCATTGACAAGGCCCGTCGTTATGCCAACGAGCGTGTGGTTTTTGGACGGCCCATTGGCAAGAATCAGGGCGTCCAGTTCCCCATTGCCCAGGCTTACATCGAAACAGAGGCAGCAAACCTAATGCGATTCAAAGCCTGCGAACTCTTTGATGCGGGAAAGCCGTGCGGCGCAGAGGCCAACATGGCCAAGTACCTGGCTGCGAAGGCGTCTTTTGAGGCGGCAGATATTTGCCTGCAGACCCACGGAGGATTTGGCTTTGCCTGCGAATACGATATCGAACGAAAGTTTCGAGAGACTCGGCTTTACCAGGTGGCACCTATTTCAACGAACTTAATTTACTCCTACGTTGCAGAGCACCTGCTTGGGCTGCCGCGCTCGTTTGAATAAGGTGTGAATAAGCTTTGGCAAGACGTATTAAGGGTGAAGGTCGTCTTTGGGTATTAAGCGATCAAGGCGACCAAGCGTGGCTGTGGCCCATAACCGGCTTAAAAGTCGGTTGGTTGCATCCTTATTAAGGCGGTTTCCGTAGTCCGATAGGCGCTGCATTTTTTCTTCGAGTTCCTTGCGGCTTAGGGTGTTGCCCGGATCGCCCTTGGGGTCATCGACACGACCTTCAAGAACCTGGCCACCTTTCGTTGTCACGGTGACCTTTCCAATCCATTTGGCAGGGTAGGCGGCATCGACCTCGGGGTCGAGCATCATAGTGACCCGGTTACGAAAGGCAATGGTGCTCTCATCGTTAAAGTGAGATTCAAATTCGGGAAGGCCCGCAAAGCCATAGTGGGCGGCTAAGGCCAACACCGTTCCCATCGAGAATTTACTCTGGTGGACCGTCTGTGGGTTGGTGACTGGGCCCAGAACATCAAGAGCGCCTTGGTGAACACGCGCCACCACACTTGTAATTTCAGAAGGGTTCAGTGCATGGTCTTTTAGGACCTTCAATAAGGCATCGACGGCAGGGTGGGTGTGGCGGCAGGAGGCATGGTATTTGAACGAGGTCTCCATAAGAGCCCAGCGATCGCCGAATCGATCGGTGAGTCTGCCTGGGTCTGCATCGCTTGACATACCTTGGGCCATGCCCTGCTGGCCTGTAAGAATGTCTTGCGCTCCCGTGAGACCCTTCTGAGCCATGAAGGCAGCCATTAGGCCTGCGCCGCTTGCGTGCGCCGTGTGAAGCTGCTTGGAGTCTGCAGCATCGCGCAGAAAGGCCCAGAGACCAGCCGCCTGGGTACCCGCAGAGCCTAAGGCATGAAGCATCTGCGACGGCGAGAGCTGTAGAAGACGTCCTACCGTAGCGGCCGCCGCTAAGGTTCCAGCAGTTGCTGTGGTGTGAAATGTTTTGTAGTGAGATCGACCAAGAAACTCGCCGACTCGAATGCCAACCTCGTAACCCGCTACACAGGCGGTTAGGAATTCCCGTCCGCTTATCCCTAGGGACTGCGCCGTTGCAAGAGCAGGGGGGAAGACCACCGTGGCGGGGTGCAGCACCGAGGCATTATGCAGGTCGTCCTGTTCCACCACATGCGAGGCGGCTGCATTGGCCATAGCCGCGCAGAAGGGGGAGCTGGTTTCAAGGCCACCCAGAATTTCGCTGGGCCCGGACTGTGGCCCTTGGCCAAGCGCGACGTCGCGAATGGCGCTGACCGCCCGTGCGTTGTAGCCCGCTAGGGCAGACGCGGTCCAGTCAACAAAAAGATCTTCACAGCGCCGAAAGACGGCCTCGGGTATGTTGCTGGCTCGCAGCTGAGAGGCAAACTGAGCAAGCGCAGCGGTAGGATTAAAAACTGAACTGGGTGTCGAAGCGTTCATGAATTAGATGGCCTTGGCTGTGCGCATGCGCTCGATGGTCGATGAGTCATACCCCAATTCTTTCAGAATGGCGTCGGTCTGTGCACCTACTGCAGGGATGGCATCCATGCGTGGCTCGTAGGCCGTGCTGCGACCCGGGGGCTTAAGCGCAGGCACAGGCCCCACTGGGGTATCCACCGGAACCCACCGATTACGGGCTCTTAGTTGTTCATGGTTCCAGAGGTCGTGCATGTTGTTCATATTGGCATTGGCAATATCAGCTTCATTAAGCTTTGTCGCCACTTGGGCTGCCGAAAAGCCAGAAAAGGCCTGTTCAATTAGGCCGGTAAGCTCTGCTCGGTTTGCACTACGCAGAGCATTGGTTTGAAAGCGCGCATCGTGGGCAAGCGAGCTGTCTTGTAAAACCTTTTCACAAAAGGCAAGCCACTCCCTGTCGTTCTGTAGGCCCAGCATGACACTGCGACCGTCTCCTGCCCTAAAGGGGCCATAAGGGAAAATGGTGGCATGCGAGGCGCCTGCACGTTCTGGGGGTGGCGCGTCTTTATAGCTGTAATAAAGCGGATAGCCCATCCATTCAGCTAGCGACTCGAGCATGCTGACATCAATTCCACTGCCTTGCCCTGTCTTTGCTCGTAAAAGCAGGGCTGATTGAATGGAGCTAAAGGCATACATACCGGCCGCAATATCGGCAATGGAACAGCCCGCCTTACTTGGGCTCTCGGGGGTTCCGGTAATGGACAAAAACCCTGCCTCACTCTGAATGAGCAGGTCGTAGGCCTTTCGATCTCGGTCGGGGCCGTCGGCGCCATAACCGGAAATATCACAAACGATAAGCCGGGGAAACAGAGCTTTGAGTTGGTCATAAGAAAGGCCCATACGGGCCGCCGCACCTGGCGCCAGGTTCTGAAGGAGGACATCAGACTTCTGTAGAAGCCTGTGAAGCGCCGACATTGCAAGCTCGTTCTTGAGATCGAGCGTGAGGCTTTCCTTCGAACGATTCACCCAGACAAAGTGAGAGGCCAGACCGTCCACACGCGTGTCATACCGCCTTGCAAAATCGCCTTCGCCTGGGCGCTCAACCTTAATGACACGCGCCCCCAGGTCTGCAAGTTGTCGTGAGGCAAAGGGCGCGGCAATGGCATGCTCAAGTGAAACCACGGTGATGCCCGACAGGGGGAGGGTTTGGGCATGGTCGGTCATGATGGTGGCGCGTTTTCGCAGCCTTTTTCGTTAGGCCAGCCAAATCATAACAATGGCCATCACCACCATGCCAACATCTTCCACAATGGTGACCGTGCTCATCGGAAGGTTAAAGACAGTGCCCAGACAAGCACACTGAATTTGGGTTCGGCCAACCACTGCTCGAATAACGCCAATGGCTGAGAAAGACATGATAACGATGGTGACCCAGTATGTGATTATTGGGCTCGCGTTAGTGAGGTAGGCCACGCCGAGGGCGAGCTCAACGTAGGGATAAATCCGACCCCAGCCTAGCCACCTTGCTGCAAGAAGATCGTACTGTGCATAGGCCTTCGCAAAGGCGTTGACATTGAGCAACTTAAAAAATGAGAAGACCAGGAAGAACCCAGCCATAAAGTAACGCATGGTCTCCATGGCATCTACCCCTTGCAGACCATGGAGTCCAATCTGCACCAAGACACTGGCGCCAAGTATGTAGGCCAGGATAAGTAGTAAGGGCTGATAGACCGCCAAGGTCTGCCAGCCAGGGCTTTTTGAAGAGGGCGTGGTGACACGGGCTTGAACCGTCGAGCCGGTCTCGGCAAGAAGCCTGTATTTTCCGGCAGCAGCAACCGCCTGTTGAAGAGTGACAAACTCGGCGTTCGGCTTCGTGAGCGTTACCTGCATAGGCTGCAGTGTCACCGACACCTCGGCGGCAAAGGGTGCCAAGGCGGCTTCAACTTTTTTGACACACGCGCCGCAATGCAGGCCTTCAAGTGGGTGAACGGTCATGCCTTAACTCGTTCGATGAACTTTTCGACTATGCATGGTGTGCAGATACCTCCAGGGTCTGAGCGTCGTGAATTTGCAAATTGGGTAATTAAGGGTGATTACCTAACTAAGGCTGTAAGTATAGGGTGAATAAGTCTTCAGCCCACGTCCACACTGCCTTTTTAAGGAGGGGTCATAGCAAGGCATCGGTCCAAGTGGGTAAACCTTCGGCTAACGATGTTAAGGTGCCTGTGAGCGATTCAAACGCTTCTTTGTTGCTAATAAGAAGGCAATTCTTCGAGCCTGCACGCTCACCAAGCCCGAGGGAAGTATTAAGAAAATCGTCACGCCCTGCTTAATTCCTATAGGATCTCCAAGCTTAGTATTCTTAAGTTTTTCTGGATTTTATTCAAAGCTTTCCCTGATCTTTTAAATGTGGATCGGAACGCGTTAAAAGTTGTACCTGTCCAGACGAAATATCTTGCGATGATTTTGCTTAGTTGTTTCTGGTGTTTGGCTTTTGGGCTGTACTCTGGAGAACTCTTAACCATTGGTTACAACATGGCTGGTCACATAGCTCTCATTACAATGGTGCTGGTAACCTGGTTGACTTTCCGGCATTACCGAACGCTTTTCTCAGTAAGGCGACGTGCAGACTACCTGCGCGCTCCCGACCGATCAAGCCGGTGTGATGAATATTCTAACGAAGAACGCGTGTTGCTTGCAGAGCGAGAGCTCGCTAGAAAAAGTCAGGCATAGCGTTAGGACGTACAGACCTAAACTAGCTCGCCCTTTACTAGCGGTTCATTGCTTGAGAATTTCAGGAAAATCACAGCTTTCATCGGCCCCCACAAAATGCAGGTCGGCAAACCCGGCTAGCGCTGTTTCGCCCGTGTTGTCGGTGTCGCTGGCAACAGCAATTGACGTTAGTCTCGCCTGCTCAGTTCCAAACGCTTGACGAATTTCATCTTGCACATTGACCCGCTCGCTGACCCATTCGCCAGCTTTTTCCGCACCAGTCTGTTGCACAACCATTTGAGTAAGAGCGGTGTAAGCGTTAGGCCGACGGGTACCGACTGGGTGGCGGTTATCCCAGACATAGTTGATAGCGCCGTCTGGCACCTCTTCGCCATGTAGGGCTCTGGCCAGTCGTAGCTTCGTGCGGGTAGCTAATCCCATAAGTTCCGGCGGTAAACGCAGTGCCAGGTAGACACGCGCGGCATAGTCGTCGCCCGACTTTTGATTGAGATCTGCATTTGCCAAGGCGGCTTGAACGCGCCAGCGCCAACATAAGACGGGCGTGCTGTTTAAATTAATTTCAACTGGACGCGCCAGTAAGGCCATGCTCGCTGATGCCCGTGCTTCGATGGCCTTTACTCCGTCCCATTCCCGCGTGCGATAAACAGTCGGCCTGATACGCTTGTCGATCTGCACGACCCTCCATGGCGATGGTGGCTCGACAGTGGCGTTGGGAAACTCGCCAACCCATACTGTTAGAGCATGGGCTGGTATGGAAAATAGTAGGGTGGATGCGACGATAAAAAGGTTGCATGCCGTTCGCCTATGCCCTTGAATCGATCCGTATTTATATTTCAGGCGGGAGTCAGCGCGAGTTACTGAGTTCGTCAATGTCGTTTTAAGCCAGCAAGAAGATTAGTGTCCGCTGCAGCGGTGCAATTTGGCACTGCATCTTGGGTGGTTTGAAACAAGGTATCTGTCATA
>JAURFZ010000139.1 GCA_030834045.1 Burkholderiales bacterium | reverse complement strand
GCGGAGAATCAGGCACAGGCAGGCCTTCCGCTGTCTTTGGTTCGGGCGCAGAGGGTTATGGTTTTTGAGCCGCACCATCCGACAGATCCCGACACAGGGCTTTTAAGTCAGTATGAGTTTGATCAGTGCATGGCGGTGTCTGACCTTGCGCTTGTTCGCGGCGAAGACTCTTTCGGCACGGCGCTTTTCTATGCCAGTCAGCAGGGCCTGCCGTTTGTCTGGCAGCCTTATCGACAGGCCGATGACGCCCACCTTAAAAAGCTTGATGCATGGCTAGCGCAGGCCGCTCAGCCCCTGCCGGGCTGGACACAGCTGCATCGCTACTTTAGCCCTGCCGGTTCTCATCCAGAGAGCGAGCGCGATCTTACCGAGATACTCCGAGCCTTACTTACCAACTGGCAGGCTGTTCAAGATGCCTGCAAATCGCTTGGCCAGGCCCAGTTTCAAAGGCCCTCGTTTGAGGAGTCGCTTCTGGCTCACTGGCATTCAAATCGCCAGCAAACCCGTTAACGATAAACTAGCGTATTGAGTCGACTCTTTAAGGTGATGCTATGAAAACCGCGCACGAACTGCGGACCGGAAATGTTTTTATGCTCGAAGGCCAGCCCATGGTGGTGCTTAAGGCCGACTACAACAAATCGGGCCGCAATGCCGCTGTGGTGAAAATGAAGTACAAGAACCTGCTTACAAATTCAGGTTCCGAGTCTGTTTTTAAGGCCGATGAAAAATTCGAGTCGCTCGTGCTTGATCGCAGAGAGGTGAGTTATTCCTACTTCGCTGACCCTATGTATGTCTTTATGGACGGCGACTACAACCAGTACGAGGTGGAGTCAGAAAGCATGGGCGAGGCCCTGAACTACCTTGAGGATGGAATGACCTGCGAGGTGATTTTCTACGACGGTCGTGCCATTTCGGTTGAAATGCCAACCAGCGTAGTTCGTGAGGTGGCCTACACCGAGCCTGCCGTGAAGGGCGACACCTCGGGTAAGGTGATGAAACCCGCACGCATCTCGCCGACCGATTTTGAGGTCTCGGTGCCAGCCTTTGTTGAAATCGGCGACAAGATCGAGGTCGATACCCGCACGGGTGAATACCGAAATCGGGTGAAGTAGGCATGCCAGGCATGCCATCGGCTTCTGTGCAGGCCTTCCTCACTGAGGTTGAACAGCAACTTGGCGCCTCATGCCTTAAAACCGACCCCGATCTCATCTCTACCCATCTAATCGATTGGCGGGGGCGTTATCAGGGCAGGGCACCGGCGGTTCTTTTCCCGGGCTCCACCGACCAGGTTGCTCAGGTGGTAAGGCTGGCAGCCAAACACCGTGTGGGGCTGGTTCCTCAAGGCGGTAACACGGGCCTTACCGGGGCAAGCGTGCCCGATGACTCCGGCGATCAGGTCGTGATCAGCCTCACCAAGCTTCAGGCCATACGGGCTGTTGATGCAGCCAATAAAACCATGACCCTTGAGGCAGGCGTAACCCTCGCCAAGGCCCAGGACGAGGCCGATGCCCTGGGCCTTCTCTTTCCTTTAACGCTTCCTTCCCGTGGCTCGGCAACCATTGGAGGTAACCTGGCGACCAACTGCGGGGGAACGGCGGTGCTTCGCTACGGAAATGCCAGGGCGCTCTGCCTGGGGCTCGAGGTGGTCACTGCAACGGGTGAAATCTGGTCGGGCCTTCGAGGGCTTCGCAAAGACAACACGGGCTACGATCTGCGCGATTTATTCATTGGCTCCGAGGGCACGCTTGGCATCATTACGGCCGCGGTGCTTGCCTTGTCGCCGAAGCCTGCAGCCCTCATGACCGCCTTGGCTAAGGTGCCCTCTGTGGAGTCGGCTGTAGGTCTGTTGGGTCTTGCGCAGAAAAAGGGTGCTGCCCAGCTTACTGGCTTTGAGCTTATGACAAAGCCGGCCTTGTCGCTTGTGTCCCAGTATTTTCCTGTTCTTGCCCAGCCCATCCAAGGCATGGGCTCTGCCGACCTGGTTCTTCTTGAGATCTCAAGCCCTACCGGTGAGGTCGAGGCGGTAGGGCTTCTCGAGGACATCTTGTCTGAGGCCTATGAGTCGGGGCTGGTTCAAGATGCCCTGGTGGCCCAGAGCATTCAGCAGGCGCAGACCTTTTGGGACATACGCGACCACATCACGCTTGCATCCTCGGAAGATGGCCATCAAATTAAGCATGACATTGGGCTTCCTATCTCGTGCATTCCCGACTTCATGGTAAGCATGCAGAAGGAACTGGAGGCCCTTTTGCCGGGGACCCGAATTATTAATTTTGGGCACCTGGGCGACGGCAACCTGCATTACAACCTTGCCTGCCCTATCAATCCTAACGTCTGGTCCGATCGAAACCGAAGGCATGAGGCCTGCAAGCAGTTCATGCAGAGGCTTGAAGAAGAGGCTCATCATCGGGTCCACAACCGAGTGGTCTCCTTGGGCGGCTCCATAAGTGCCGAACATGGCCTTGGTGTGATGCGTCGTGATGAGGCGGCCCGCTACAAGGGGCCCGTTGAAATGGGCCTTATGCGGTCCATAAAAACTGCACTGGATCCGCTGAATATTCTGAACCCGGGAAAGGTTGTGCTGGTCTGATGGCTTTGGGCTAGCCCAGTGGCTTGGCCAGAAGTCGCACCAGCACGTCATTGAGGGCCTCAGACCAGTGGGGGCGCTTTAGCCCAAACTGCTTCTCGGTGAGGCTGCAGTCAAGTTGAGAGTTCGCCGGTCGAGGCGCAGGGGCAGCGAACTCCGAGCTTGTGATTGCCTTAATTTGTTGGGCCGAGGTGATGGTCCAGGCAAGCTCGGGTGCGAGCCGCCTGGACCGATCAAGAATGTCGCAGGCAAAGCCATGCCAGCTCGTGGTGCCCTCGCAGCAGAAGTGAAGCACCTGATTCGAAGGCGCTTGGGAAGGCTTAGGCCATTGCTGGACGATAGCGAGGCTTGCCCGTGCAATGGCATCGGAAGAGGTCGGTGCGCCCCACTGGTCGGCCACAACGCGCAGCTCTTGCTGGCTTTGGCCAAGCCTTAGCATGGTCTTCACAAAGTTCCTGCCGTGGTCGGAAAAAACCCAGCTGGTGCGCAGAACAAGGCTTGGGGAGGGACCCTGGGCAAGGGCCTGTTCTCCGGCGTACTTGCTTTTGCCGTACACCCCTTCAGGGGCTGTGGGGTCCTTGGGCTGGTAGGCCTGACCCACAGGCTTTTGCCCATCAAAAACATAGTCGGTGGAGTAATGAAGGATGGCAATGTCCTGCGAGGCTTGCGCAGAATGCTGTGCAGCAAGCTCGGAGAGCTGCGCAAGTGCCTGACCATTTACCCGGTGGGCAAGCTCTGGCTCCTTCTCTGCCTGGTCCACAGCCGTGTAGGCTGCGGCATTCAGAATATGGCTGGGCTTAAAGCTCTCAATGGCCTGAGCAACTGCCGAGCCGAACAAATCGGGTTGATCGAGCGGTGCCTGGCTGCGGGTAAGGCCGAGCACATGCATAGGAGAGTCTGCTGACTGGCAGAGCCTGAGCAGGCTGTTTCCTACCTGTCCTCCTGCCCCAAGCACCAATAGCCTTGGCCTTGACGCCTGCAAAGGGTTACTAAAAGTGCGGGAGGAATCTGCCGCCTCAACTGCGGTAGGGGCTGGGCTTTTTGGGGTCATGCCACCCGGCTGCTGTACTGCTGGTTAATCCAGTTCTTGTAGTCTCCAGACTGAACACGCCTCACCCAGTCGGTGTTGTTAAGGTACCAGTCAATGGTCTTGTTAATTCCCGATTCAAAGGTCTCCTGGGGCTTCCAGCCGAGTTCTTTGAGTATTTTGT
>JAURFZ010000138.1 GCA_030834045.1 Burkholderiales bacterium | reverse complement strand
CTGGAAGGTGGGCCCACTCCCGTTTATCAACGCTGGCAGAACGAGGTCCTTCGCATGCACGACCAGAAGCTGCCTCGATTTGGCGCGATCTGGATGACCATCTACCCGAACATTATGGTGGAGTGGTACCCCAAGGTACTGGTTGTAAGCAGCCTTCACCCCATTGGCCCCCAAGAAACGCGCAACGTTGTAGAGTTCTACTACCCTGAGGAAATTGCCTTTTTTGAGCCAAGCTACATTGAGGCTCAGCAGGCGGCCTACAACGAGACTGTTGCTGAGGACGACGAAATTGCCATTCGTATGGACCGCGGTCGCAGAGCTTTGCTGCAACAAGGTCTCAATGAAATTGGCCCCTATCATTCGCCCATGGAGGACGGCATGCTTCACTTCCACGAATACCTGCGCCGATCGCTCGGGGATGAGATCTTTGATGAATCCGCTTATATCCGCAGCTGAACTCGTTGCCCAGGAGGGGCACGTGATTGTTGTTGATGTTCGCCACGACCTGAACGACCCCACGGCTGGTCTGCTCGGCTACGCCTCGGGCCACCTGCCCCAGGCCGTCTTTTTATCGATCGACGAGGATTTGTCGGGCGAGGCGACAGCCCTCAACGGGGGACGTCACCCCCTTCCGAGCCCAGAGAACTTTATTGCCAGGCTTAACGAGATCGGGGGCACGGATGAGACCTTGTTCATTGCCTACGATGACTCGGGTGGAGCCTTTGCTGCGAGGTTCTGGTGGCTCTGCCGCTGGGTAGGCCATCTTAAGGTTGGCGTTCTCAATGGCGGTCTTAAGGCCTGGACGGCTGCGGGCGGACTGCTTCAGGCCGATGAGCCTTTAAAGGGCTCCAATCCGGGGCCAAAAAGGGCTGGGAAAATTGCAATTCGCCCAAGCCTCAGTCCACGATGGAATCTAGACGCCATGGAGGCCTGGGTGGCGACGGGTTCGCCTCGCGAGATTGCTCTGGTTCTTGATGCTCGAAGCCTTGAGCGGTATCGAGGCGACCAGGAGCCCTTCGATCCAGTTGCCGGTCATATTCCGGGTGCTTTCTGTCGGCCATCGTCGGCCAACCTCGATGCTGAGGGCTACTTTAAGCCCGCAAGTCAGTTGCGCGAGGAGTTTGAACAACTGCTTCAGGGGCAGGAACCCACCGAGGTCATCCACAGCTGCGGCTCGGGAATTACCGCCTGCCATAACCTGCTTGCCATGGAGGCAGCCGGCCTTACCGGAAGCTCGCTCTACCCTGGCTCTTGGAGCGAATGGTGTGCGGCATCACATCGACCCGTTGCGGTCGGCTAGCCATGCCCGTGTTCTGCACCATCAAGACGGCCTGCATTATCGCTTGGCTTTTATTGTCAGCAGGGATGTCAGGCTGTGGGCAGGTCATGGAGCGCATTCAAGGCAGGTCTAGCGAAAAGCCTAGTCCCACTGCCGCGTCAAGCCCTGCCCAGGTTCAATCGACTTCGCCCACCCCACCCACGAAGGAATCGGCAGAGCCCTCTGCCCCAGTAGCAGCCGGGCAAGCCTCGGCGGCACCGACCTCACCCGACCTCAGGCCGAGCGCACCATCAACACCCATACCATCGCCATCGCCATCACCATCGGCTGCGCCAGGGCCAACTGCGCCCCAGGCGAGGAGCAGCCCTTCTGCTGATCTGCATCAAGCACCTCAAGGGGCGACCAGCACAACGAGAATCTACCGATCCTCCGACGCCCGGCGGCCATAACCAAAAACAGGTCCATCGACAACCCGAATTTGCAGTCGCGCTTCAATACTCGGGTCACGCTCAAGCAGTAGGTCTGAAAAAATCGAGCGAAATGTATCGGGAGTAATGGACTGATAGACCTGCCTGGGAAGATCGACGGCGAGGATGCCCTGGCTCTTTGCTTTTAAAGCACCACGCAGCCAGAGCGTGAAGGCCAATAACTGAGACTCGGGACTTGCGTACTCCTCCATTTCAATACGTGTCCAGTCACTGCCCATCGGTCGGAACCCCTACAACAAGGTCGCGCAAGAACTGCATAGCGAAACGGCTCGCACCATGCCCCTCGGGCAATGACCGCTGATCCTTCCGAGCAATGGTAATGACACCAAGCGTAATCACCGGTGGCAGGGCTTTAAGGGTCGCATTGGAATTCGCAGGGGATGCGTCCTGCACGGCTGCATCGAATTCGCTAAGCTGGCGGGCCAGACGGTCAAGCTCCACAATGGCGGCAAAGGTTGTCGTTCCAGCAAAACGGGCGTCTTGTCGGCTCACGGTACCTGTCTTGGCCTGAATAGGACAGGGGGCCTTGCAGCCTTTTTGAAAGCTTGCAAGAAAAGCGCTGTGCCCTGTACCAGCACCATCCCAACCGGGCTCGGGCCCGATCATGACCCGCGCCATCGCGTCTCGAACCTGGCGAGCCGCCTGCTGTTGCTGCGACTGGCGAAGGGGAAGACCCAACTGAGGCTGACCTGTGGGTGCAACCACCAAAACGGGATTCAGCGGTGCCATACCCCGTGACATTCGCTCAATCTGCCCAGCGAGGCTGGCAAGTCCCAGAGCAGACACCCGGTTGTCACCCGCACCAAGCACCGACTGCACCGCCGCGGATGCCGCAAAATAGGGTTCGCGGATCTGGGTGATACCTCCAGCATCTCGAATCTGGTTGTAGCTGGACCACTGAAGCACCTCTGCCCCCGAGCCACCTGCCGAGCCCGAAGGGGGCAAGGAGCGAAAAAAACCGGCGTAACCCGTGACTTCAGAGTTTGTGCCTGAGAGTCGCACTCTGCCGCAGTCATCCCCCCCTTTTTCACAGTACTGATTCCATCCAAGGCTGGTGGCAAGGGTCTGGGCCCGTCGGGCCATTGCACACTCGATGGTCTGTCCGGCTTGCGAACTGCTCTTCAGATCGCATAGGGCAAGGCGTTCCCACCATTCATTGCGTTTAAGGCTTTGTCCATCAAGCTGCCCCGATGTCTTGACCTGAAGTGCGAGTTCTCGCCGATCGGTTGCCTTGGTTGAAGGCATCTCGCTAAACGCCAAGGCATAAAAAAGCTTCGCAATCGAGGCGGGAGGAACCGGTAAGGCCAGGGGCGCAATGGCCTGATCAACCGAAGGATTCAAACCCGAGGATCCCGTGCACCGCCCAAAACAACGCATACCAAGGATCTGCTGCCCACGCGGATCCATAACCGCCACGATGACCGTCTGATGCTGACCTGCATTGGACCAGGACGGCCAAGGGCAGTCCATGCGATCTTTGAGGCAATCGCCGTAACTGTCCAATAGAGACTGCAGGCCTGGATGCAGAGTGAGTTCGAGGCGACGGGCCTCAAGCGTGAGATCACGAACCGCCTCTGCAACGAAGAGCCGAGAGTAAATAAAGTTAATGAGCTCACGGCTTGACCCGCCAAAGGCCAGCTCACTGCCAAGACCCATGCCTTCCTCACGGCAATAGCCCGCGGGCCCTTTCAGGTAGGTAAGCTTCTCATCGGACGACCGTATGCGAAGGCAAGGGGGCTTTGCATCCCAGGCAACACGCTCGGTAAGGAGCTGTGACAGGCTCTGCTCAAGCATCGGCTTTGCGAGCAACTGATTAGGGTCAAGCAGATAGGACGAGCGCATCACCAGGTCGACATCCACAAAAAAAGCACGGCAACCCTTTGCCCCATCCTCTGCCCAGGCGGCATGGGCTAAGGCTAGTCGTTGTGCAGTCTCATTCTTATTTAGGTTTAACTGCTCAGCAAGCCGGCCGGCCAAGACCTCTTGCTGTCGTGACGGGCAACTAAGGGCATACGGTGGAGTCCCCTCGGCTTTTGAATCAACCCAAGGAAGACGATCAA
>JAURFZ010000137.1 GCA_030834045.1 Burkholderiales bacterium | reverse complement strand
ACTCTTACGTATTCCATTTTTTGGCTGGGCCATAGGTCTTCTTGACATGATTCACATCAACCGGCGTGATGGCCGAGATGCCTATCAGAGCATTGCGGCACAGGCGCAGACCAAACTCGATCAGGGTCGATGGATTACCTTTTTTCCTGAAGGAACACGCACTCAGCCCGGCGAGCGTCGCCGCTACAAAGCCGGCGCGGCCCGGCTTGCCATCGACCTCGGTGTACCTGTTCTACCAATTGCTCTAAACTCAGGGTTGTTATGGCCCCGCAATGCTTTTATCAAACGTCCAGGCTGTATCTCGGTGTCAATTGGCGAGCCTGTTTTTCCGCAATCCAACGAGACCCCCGAGGCACTTATGTCTCGCATCGAGACCTTCATTGAAAACGAAACCCAACGACTCTCCGAGCCAACTGTCTCTTCTTGAGTCCGAGGAATCTGGTGTAACGCTCGCCAGCCCGAATCCAAAAAGCAGTTCACTTGAAAACGCACCGGACCTTGACAATGCGCGGGCAGAGCCAAGGCCGTTTGCTGGCCGCTCGCAACGAACCATTGAACTGCGCCGCTCGGGCCCCTTTATGGAGCTCGATGGCCAGAAGATCCCTATTGAGTTAAGCCGCAGCCGACGACGTACCGTGGGCATGACCATTCTTGAAGGTCGTATTAAGGTCACTGCGCCCAACTGGGTGCCACTTACAGAGATTGCAAACATTCTTGACTACAAGTCACGCTGGCTCACCAACCGGCTTAAAGAATGGCAGGTCCGTCAGGCCAATAAGCTTGAACCCGAAGACCGGTGGGCTCATGGAGCAACGGTTCAGTTTCTTGGTCAGTCCTGCGCTCTGAAACTCCAGCCCCATCTTGAGGACGTGCTCTGGGATGCCAAAAATGCCGCACTGCTCGTGCCCTCGGCAGGCGACCCCAATCACGAACAAGTGCGCGACCGCGTGCACGGCTTTATGCAGGCGCAGGCCAAAGACATTCTGAAAGAACGTCTTGATGCACTGTCTGAAAAGTCAGGGCGCGGCTACAGCCGGTTTTCCATTACCCATGCGCGCACCCGTTGGGGCAGCTGCACCCAGGACGGTCATATTCGTCTGAACTGGCGGCTTATTCAGTTTAGCCTTGCAGTCATTGACTATGTTGTTGCCCACGAACTTGCCCACTTGAAGGCAATGGACCACAGCCGCTCCTTCTGGGACGAGGTCGCCACCATACTGCCCAACTACAAGGCCGGTCAGCAGGGGCTTAAAGGGGTGACGTTTGAGTCGGTAAGTTGATTCGTAAGGCCTGCGTACTGAGTCACACTCAGTTCTTCGGGCCTCTGTCGAGCATCCACGCCAAGGGCTGCGAGGTCAAGCCGGTCAAGGTAAACGGCTAAGGTATTTCGAATCATCTTGCGCCGAGATGAAAAGGCCTGGGTCACAAGCCTTCCAAACACCTCCCAGTCTTTTATCAGTAGGTTCTCGACGGGCAAGGGCTGCATGCGCACCACGGCCGACTGAACTTTGGGAACCGGCCAGAACGACTCAGGCGGAACATGCAGACACTTTTCCATAGCGTATTTCGCCTGAAGCATGACCGAGAGCCGTCCATAGGTTTTCGAGCCTGGGGCCGCAACCATACGGTCTACCACCTCTTCTTGCAGCATAAAGGTCTGATCGTCTATGACCTGGCTGTAGGCCAGCAGGTGAAATAAGACGGGCGACGAGATGTTGTAGGGCAGATTGCCGACCACCCGAAGCTTCGAGGCCTGCAGTTCATGAGCAAGCGAACTGAAGTTAACGGTTAAGACGTCCTGGGCAATCAGCTGGAGCCCCTTGGGCTCTAGGCGTTGACGCAAAACCGGAAGCAGGTCTTCATCAATTTCAATGGCTGCAAGACGGCCCGCCTGTTCAAGCAGCAGCTCCGTCAGGGCACCCTGGCCAGGCCCGATTTCAACAACCATCTGGGTTGGAGATGGGTTAATGCAGCGGACGATCGCACGGGCAACACCCTGGTCACGCAGAAAGTTTTGACCAAACCGGCGCTTGGCTTTCACGGCCGTAGAGCCCTAGGGCTTGATCTCCACATAACTGTTGGCACGCACCTCGCGCATCCAGTCATTCACCGCCTCCGACAACTTGCGATCCCGTAAGGCAAGCCGGGCTGCCAGCCGAAAACGTTCCTCGGAGAGTGGCTCACGCTTTCGTTCAAGAAGCTCAATAAGATGAAGCCCAAACATGGTCCGCACAGGCGGGCTTATTTCACCGGGCCGAAGCTGAGCCAATGCCCGCTCAAACTCAGGCACCAGGTCTCCGGGGTAGGCCCAGTCGAGCTCGCCGCCTTTTGCAGCAGAGCCCGGGTCCTGCGAAACAGCGCGTGCCAGTCGCTCAAAGGGCTCCCCAAGCTTCAGGCGTTCGCGCAGATCGACAAGCCTTCGTGCGGCCTGTTCTTCGGTGGTATTAGCATCCACCCGAATAAGAATGTGGCGCGCCCGATAGACATCGACAAGTTCTCCGCCAAGGGCAACCCGTCGGTCGTCAACACGCAGAAGATGCAGGCCATTGCCGCTGCGCAAGGGCGTCGATAAGTCGCCTGCCTGAAGGTCTTTAACTGCCTGAAAGAAAAGCGATGGCATACGTTCCGAAGAGCGCCATCCCAGTGCGCCGCCTTGTGCCGCCTCAGGCGACTTGGAGTGTTGCCGTGCAAGCTCTGCAAAAGAGGCCTCCGACTTGCGAACAGCCTCTGCCCAAGCCTTTATGCGCAGAGATGCCTCTTGAACTTCCCGCTCGGTGGCATCTGACCGAAGAGGAATAAGTATTTGCGAGATCAGCCACTCCTCGACCTTTTTAATACTTTGGCTTTGCGACTCAAGAAAGGCATCGATTTCGGAGTCGGATATTCGAAGGCGATTTTCCACGTCGCGTTCACGCAGCCTTGAGATAGTGATTTCATCGCGAATGTCCTCGCGGAAGGTTTCAAAACTAACGCCTTCTGCTCTTAGCTGATCCCGAAGGGCTGAGACGGTTAAGCCATTGGATTCAGCAAGCCTCACGATTGCTCGATCAAGGCTTTGGTTGTCCACCTGCAGGCCCGCCTCAAGTGCTCGCTGAAGCAAGGCAAGGTCGGTCGTCATACGGTCGAGCACCTGATCACGCAAGACCTGCTCAGGGGGTAGGGCCTGACCCGGGCGGGCAAGGTTACGACGCACCTGGTTGAGACGACGGCGCAGTTCGCTCTCGACAATGACATCGTTATTGACCACGGCCACAACTCGATCAAGGAGTACGGGTGCGCGGGCTTGGCCTGCCGATTGCGTTGACAATGGCGATTTGCTTGAAGAGCCCGGCGACAGACCCGACTGAGCGGTTGCCAATGTGGGCTGAGCCCAGATGAAGGCTGAGGCGATGCCAACACAAAAAATATGCGCAACAGCCATGCCTTGGGATCGTTCCGCTGTTTGACTAACTGGTCTTCGCAATGCCATCCCTACCTTTCTTACTCTCTGCCCCGAGGCCCACGTGCTACTGGAAGTTCTCAAACCTTGCGGGGCCAGGCGCCAACTGGTTCACCATGCGGTAACTTGGAATACTACGACGTAAAACCTGCAGGGGATCTGTGCCCACCCTGGCGATGCCATTGAGTTCAATCTGCAAGAATACCGCTGTATTGGTCTCCTGGGCTGCGGTGGCAAAGCGCTGCAAGACAACACGGCCCACCCAACAACCGCCATCGTATTCAAACCCGGCAATGGCCTCGACGAGGCCAGCATCCATTTGAATACCATTTTCCTTGTGTGCAAGCGAGTAGCTGTATCTGCCGACCGCATACCAATTCTTTGCGACAGGCGCCTGAAACGCGAGATCGAGGACATTGACCGAATCCCTGGTGAAGCGATAGGACATGTAAGCGGAGTACCCGGGGCGCGGCTCATACCTGGCCGAGGTAGCCCCCCCCTGCCAACG
>JAURFZ010000136.1 GCA_030834045.1 Burkholderiales bacterium | reverse complement strand
AGCTTGTACCAAAGTTCGTGCTGTGTGGATAGAGCCCAGTCTCTTGACTTAACTGGTCGAGACGGTCAAGAAAGTCGCGAGTCTGGGCATAACTCTCAAACTCAAAGCGTCGCGAAAGCGAGCTTGGCTTTGCTCTGTAATCCCAGCCTTCAATCTCTGTATCCGCCATATCTACTCCCCGAACGGGATGCCCTTAGGCGAGACCCATGATTGCTTAGCTCTGAATCGTTGAGAGTTCACCATCTCTTCCACCACCTACGGCAGTTGGCTTGGACGGAAGAATGCTTTCCACTTCCTGGTGCACGCGCGCAATAATGTGGGCAGCCACAAGGCCATCACCAACACGTTCGCAGGCGTCAGCTCCGGCGCGAACCGCCGCGTTCACAGCGCCGGTCTCGCCACGCACCAGCACCGTGACATACCCACCGCCCACAAACTCGCGGCCGACCAGACGCACCTCGGCAGACTTCGTCATTGCATCGGCGGCCTCAATAGCAGGAACAAGACCACGTGTTTCTATCATGCCAAGTGCAACTCCGGATACTGTAGCCATTTACTACCTCCTTTGTGCGCGCCAAACCTCAGGCGCGATTTTTTCAACAATTAGGCGCTAGGGGCTGAAGGAAGAATACCTTCAACTTCCTGATGCACACGAGCAATAATGTGGGCGGCAACAAGTCCATCGCCCACACGCTCGCAGGCATCAGCACCCGCACGAACTGCGGCATTCACGGCGCCTGTCTCGCCACGAACCAAGACCGTGACATAACCACCACCAACGAACTGACGGCCGACCAGGCGAACTTCAGCAGCCTTGGTCATGGCATCAGCAGCCTCAATGGCGGGAACAAGACCACGCGTTTCGATCATTCCTAAAGCAATACCAGTCACACTTGCCATTTCACTACTCCTTTTTTAAAAAAGAAAAAAACTACTCCCAGTTATCAATAAGCCCACAAATTGTGAGATCGGTTACTACAGTTGGGTCGGACATGGCAAAACGCGCCGCCGTCCCGATGGTTGTAAAGACCCATTTCCCCACTGGCGCACCGACAGGATCGGTTGCAACAGAAAGGCTCCCATCGGCCGCCTCAAGCACGCGAAGCGAGTGATGCCCAAGCTCGGGCGTACGCCTGGTGCAGACAAGCTCTTGGCTAACCTTGTAAATTTCCATGGTTAGGCCTGTGCCTCCCAACGGTCGATGATCCCGACGATCGTAAGATCGGAAGGAAAATCCCTCGCGCCTGCAGCATCGCGTGCGGCCGAAGAGCCTACGCAAATCACCCAATCGCCAGGTACGCAACCCACTGCATCCACAGCCACGCTGTAGCTGCCACCCACACGCTCCTGGACAACCAATAAAGGCCGATGGCCAAAGGCATCAATTCGATTCGTCGACACTAATGTTTTTTCGACCCGCATAATCTTCATGAATCTAAGAGCCTCCGCCGGTCAATGAACAGCTGCCGAGTAACTTGATGGAACGGGAGTCACGTTTTCTGTTCCCCCGATATCGGACACGGCAAGCAAGCACCTGATTTGATGGCGCTCATGCAGAGCCTGATAGCGTGACTGAATGGCCAGCTTAACCCGATGGCAACGCTCCTCGGCCCGCTGGCGGGCGCCTGAAACCCTTGCATCAAAAAAGAAGTGCACCAGAATTGGGATGGCGAGCCCTCGCGACAAGTTAAGCGAGGTAAAAATCTTTATGCCAACGTCAAGGTCGGCCGCCCCCTCTTCCACCGTGGAGAGGTGAGCGAAGTAGTACTTATTACGAAGGTGCAGAGAGGCAACAGCCTCACCTGCACAGATAAATTTCTCGTCATGGCCTACGTCTGTATACCGGCCATTGTGATGCTCAATAACATACTGAAGCTGCGAGAAATTGGCGCGAAGAAGTCCTATTGCCAGGGCCGCAGTATTGGCATCGGGGTTTGAGCAGACAGCCCGAACACGGTCAATAAGCACGTGTTCGGCCTGGGCGCCACTTAAGGGCAGCGTGTCTGCGAACAGCTGGGCACTGTCTAAAAATTGATGGGCATGAATGATTCCGGAACCATCCGGCAAATGAACGCGAAGGGCATCTGTGTCGGTATCGACACCAAGAACCAGGCCATCGGGTTCGGCACCCAGGCCATATAAATTCCGTATAGCCGCCTGGAGGTTCGATAACCCCTCAATTGCACAGTCGATCGCCATATCGTCGTTACTGCCATGAGCTGCGCAGCCCTCACCACAAGGAACGGAACTGCTGTAGTGGTAGACCACACACTTTAAATAATTAAGTGACGCGTCGTACCCTTGCTCATTTGCAAACCGCTGCAGCTCGGCCTGGGTCCAGTCAGCAATGTCATCTTCGATATCAAACCTTGCGCCGGCAAAGGCCTTCACTGAGATTTCAGGGGCGGGGGAGATACGAAGGATAAAAGGAAGTAGACCCTGCAGACGACCATCTGCACAGGGGCTTATGTTGACAGTGTGGTAGCCCATGTCGCGAAGCACGGGGGCGCTAAGCGGCAGTTTCTCAAGCCATATCGCGCGATCTTCGTTGGCCTTCTGAACCGACAAGACCAGACTTTGGAAAACGCAGTAGGCATGAAGGTCGGGCATATCGAGACCATTGACCCAGGCACTGGCAAGTTTATCTTCGGGCAGACGATAGCCGAGCATAGCCTGACAAATATCCTGGGCACTCTGAACAAACGAATCATCGTGCTGAATGGCTGAGATTTTTTTAAGGGCCGATTCAATAAGCAGAAAGCGCTGGCTAATTGTGGTCTCGTAGCGATGAAGCTCCGTGTTAAGTGCCTCATCAACTAGGGGATGTCGACAGGTCTGGCCTGGCCCGATCTGACAGGCGGGGTTCGCAAGCTCACCTCGCCTCTGCGCAACAGCGGCCTGCCGACGCAGGACGGGGTGATGGCTAATCGAGCGGCTCATGGCTAGACCTATGGGATCCTATGAGTTCTTTAGCCTCGAGCACCACCCGAGACTGTAACAACAGCCCCACGACCCGTGTTGCCCGCCGACCCTGTCATTGGGCTTTGTGGAGCCGTCTGTCGCTCAACGCCCTTGAACTGACTTGCATTCATTCCTTGTCCGCGCGACTGTCCTCGCATGGAGGGATTGCGACCCATCACAGAGCCACCTTCTGTCCCGGTGACACGACTCTGAGAGTGCCAGGCATCACCTGTAACCTGTCTGCCCGCCTGGCTACCCTCGCCCGTTACACGCTGCGCAGCCTGAAGAGCGGAGGTGTCCGCCGCAGCGCGCGGCGTGGGATCGGCATGACGAAACTCAGGCGTGCCTGTAATGACCCCATCGGCCTTGGTGAGTGCCCCAGTGATCCGTTCGGTCTGAAACGACGACCCCGTAATAACCTTCTTGTCTGCCTGCTCACGAGACCCTTTTGGCATTGCAGCGCCGGCCGAAGCACTAGGGCCGCAATAACTAGGGCGGTTGTCGTCTCCAAGGTAAGGCGTTCCAGAGATGGGCTGGCAGGCTCCTCGCTCATCGCCCGTAATTCCTTCCCCACCCGCACCAGGTCGCTCGCCGGTTACAAACGATGCAGGAATGGTTGCATGAGTAGGCCTGACTGAGGTCACCGATTGAGCCTGAGATGCCGACTGACGCGGACTGACTTTTGCCAAGGACATGTGATCTGTTCCAGTAACGCTGACCGAAAAGTTTCGTGCATCACCGGTGACTCGGTTCTCGCTACTGGCGTCGGCACCTGTTACCGAGAGGTCCTGGCGAATGGACATCACACTGACCTTTCTGGGCTTCGGGTTGGGCGTTTGCGAACAAAAGGTCTTGAAAGGCTCCACGCTTAAATACTCGGTTCCCGTTACCCGCTGGCACAAACCAGGAAAATTCCCCGTGACCTTGGGATCGTTGTCGGGCAACTGACCCGTGACAAGCTGCCCCGAAAGGGTATGACCGATTTCGACTTTGGCTGCCGGCATGGTGGCGCTGGACT
>JAURFZ010000135.1 GCA_030834045.1 Burkholderiales bacterium | reverse complement strand
GAGGCGAAGGTGCTGCGGATGCGCTTCGGTGTTGAAATGGCGACCGACCATACCCTGGAGGAGGTGGGCAAACAGTTTGACGTGACCCGAGAGCGCATTCGTCAAATTGAGGCGAAGGCCCTACGTAAACTGCGGCACCCTAGCCGAAGCGACAAGCTGAAAAGTTTCCTCGATACGCTCTAGTTTTAGCTCAGGGTAGGGGGCCTGGAGGCCAGGCTCCTTTGCAAGCAGGCTAGACGAAGCTCCTCAGGGCAAAAGAGTCCTCTCGGCTTCGTTTTTTTCGGCCCAAAGTTCCTTTAATTCACGGGGCAGCCAGACTAAAAAACCTAGCGTTGGCCGGTCATGTCGGGGTGGGTTGTAGCGCACCCACCCACCAAGCCGTTCGCTGAGTTCTCTTACTAAAAAAAGACCAAGCCCCGAGCCTGTGTCGCGTTGGGACAAGGCATGTCGATAGTATTTGTTGAATACCCGATCGGCGTCGGGAACCGCTCCCAGATTCGGTAGGTTGCTTACCTCCAAGGCCACGCCCTCAAGGTCTTGTTGCACCTTTGCTTCAATTCTTAGCGTGATAAGGCTGCCTGCAGGCGAATAGCGGTTGGCGTTATCAAGCAGGTTCGAAAGAATGACCTTAACAAGCGTTCGGTCGAGCCTGATTGTTAATGGATGAGCGATTTCAAGTCTTACTCGAGAGGCCATTTCGCGCTCCTCAATCAGATCGAGTGAGAGATCCCTAAGCTCAATGGGATCAAACTTTGACATCTGTAGATCCAAGTCCTGCACCATCTCCGCCTGTCGGCATCTCTCAATCACATCCGACATGCTTAGAACGGCTCGGCCTGCTGCCCTGCGCAGGGAGGACTCAATGCCCACCCCGCCTAGCACCATTCGAATAACCGACAGCGGTGTTTTGAGTTCATGAACCAGCATGGCCATGAAACGACCCTGTTCCTGCCGCTTTTCGGAAAGCAGGCGAACCTCTTGTTCCATCAGGCTCATTTGTGAGCGAGCCTCGAGTCGGTTACGTTCATGCTGTTTGGCCCGGGTCATGAGAAGGGCAAGCAAGAACAGGCTTGTAATAAAGCCATGAACCAAAAAGGCATTCAGAGCTAGTTCCTGGCCTGCCCACAGTCCAAGCGCGGGCAGTGTGGCAACCTGAAGCGATACGGCAAAGATGGTGTAGGTGAGGACCAACTGAAACTTCGAGATGCTTGGTGGTAGCTCTGACTTCTCATTGGTGCGATAGGCGCCTGCCGATAAGGCGCAGACTAAGGACACCAAGGGAAAAAGATTTGCAATGACTGTATTAGTAATGAGTGCTAGCTGTAGCTCGCCAACCGCGTAAAGAACGAGGCCAAGCGGCAGCACAAAGATACCAGACCACAAAATTCGAATAGCCCACTTGTAAGGGCGAAACTCGCCGAGCAGGCTCGCGTGAAAAAAACTTCCTGCTGCCACAACCACTAGAATTGAAAGGCTAAAGGCCAGGTCCGCCCAATGCCCAAGGCCTGCACGGCTTAGCAACATTCCCATGAGCCCTGTGAATCCGCTGACATAAGCCAGGTCGGCAATTTGTTTCACAAGGAAAGCAGCAATGACTCTGTCGTAGCCCAGGTAGAGTTGAGCAAGGGCCCAGATAGCAAAGGTAAGTAAGAAGCCCAGGTAAAGCCCCAGCACCAGATGCTGGTTCTGCTCAAAGGCTGAGGCGTCGCTGAGTGTGTGTGCTTCTAGAAAAAGAAGGTGGCTGCTTACACTTGTAAGACGCAGATAAAAGGTCTGCGCCTTATCGGAAGGAGGGATCTCAAAAAGGCCGTTTAGCTTCGTCTTTGAAAAGACCTGGGTATTTAAGTGCTGGTCGCCGAGCCGGGCCAAGGGCTTTAAAGTGACGGCTTCAGACTTGTCGGGGCCCGCCATAGAGCCCTCTGCCCTTGCTTCGCCTGGGCTAGGTGCAAAAATTTCCACCGAGTCAACAAAGGCAGGGCGCATGCGAAGAACCAAGGGCTCAGCATGCGCAGCCACCCGAGCCCGCAACCAATGGGCGCCCTGCTTGAAGCCCCCTGTAAGCATGCCTTTAAGTGGCTGCCAGTTCTGCTCCTCAATGTCCGAAGCGTCCAACTCCCCAGAGGCATCAAAGAAAACATCAAGCCTCTCAATGTACTGACCGTTCATGGAACTAGGCTCTGCCCAGACCTTCTGAAGGCCGACCCCCCAGAAAAGGACGGCCGCGAAGACAAAAAGCTGTAAGCGTTTCATGGCGTGGCTTTGGCCCTTGCTGCTAACGTCGGGAGCTTGTTGGTAAACCCGGTAGTAAGAGCCCCCCTGACAGAGAACGGATTAAACTTCATGCCTGACTTTTAAATTCATTTCAATGTCTCCATCCCCATCACTCAACATTGTTCTTGTCGAAGACCACGACCTTCTTCGCACAGTGACTCAGTCTGTTCTTACACAGGCCGGCCATAATGTTCTGGCTCTTAGTTGCGCCGAAGAGGTTGACGAGGCCTTATCTGGCATGAGTCCCGATCTCTATATTCTCGATCTTAACCTTCCGGGCGAGGACGGCATTAGTCTGGCACGACGCATCCGGCATTCCCACCCGCGTGTCGGCATTATCATGACCACTGTACGCTCCGAAGTTGCAGACCGTCTCGACGGTTACGAGAGTGGTGCAGATATATACCTTCCAAAGCCGACAGACCCCACTGAACTTCTGGCTGCAGTGATTGCCCTGGCTAGAAGACTCGATCCAGAGCAAGGCGGTGAGATTCCTCTGGGCAATTCAGTCTTACTTTTATCCATTCAAACAATGCGGCTAGTGGGCGTGCGGCAACAGGTCTTGCTTACCTTTTCTGAGGTTCAACTTTTAAGCGGCCTTGCACGGGCCGCGGGCGGTATGTTGGAACGATCCCAGATTGCATCTATCCTTGAGATGGATATGGATGCAAAGTCCACCGCGAGTCTAGAAATGCGAGTTGCACGTCTTCGTCGTAAGCTTACTCAGGCCTCTGGCCATCACACCCGTGCGCGCGGTGCGGGGCATTGGCTACAAACTGTGCGTCCCCATTACTGTTATCTAGGGCTGTGCTCATGCTGCTGTTTCGCCTTAGAAACCAACCCG
Organism: Burkholderiales bacterium; assembly: GCA_030834045.1. Taxonomy (GTDB): domain Bacteria; phylum Pseudomonadota; class Gammaproteobacteria; order Burkholderiales; family Burkholderiaceae_A; genus Hahnella. The sequence goes on along the minus strand of JAURFZ010000135.1, from coordinate 979 downwards.
TTTAAGATCTTCCAGTGAAACCTTTTTGGCGCCACGAAGAGCTCGAGACTTGCCACTCTACCCAAAGCCTGGCAATTGAGATGGTTCGGCGGGGGAACTACCAAGGGCCCTTTTCTCTCTCAGCTTCAAGGCAAACAGAAGGTGTTGGGCAACGAGGTAATCCCTGGGTCGACTCGGGAATGTCCGTTGCCTTAAGTCTTGCCTGGCAGGTGCAGGGAGAGGAGAGCAAGCCCGATGAGCGCTGGCCTTCCTGGATAAGCCTTTGGGTTTGGCAGGCGCTTGTCGATTACGCGCCGGAACTCACGTCCGTACTGAGGTTAAAGTGGCCGAACGATCTAATCATCAGCGATAAAAAACTTGGGGGTGTTCTTGTGTCTCAGTTTGCCTATGAGGGCCGAACCTTCCGGGTGGCAGGGATTGGCATTAACCTGGCATGGATCAACTCGCAGCCTGAAACCTTTCCGTCAACGGATCTTCAATCCGTTCTCGGTCGCCCTGTCGATCGTTTTCAGGTTATTAAGAGAATTCTTGAGGAGACTGCCCATGGCCTTCAGACGGCAAAAGACAAAGACCTGTTGGACACAGCTGTACTCGATTTACGGGCACCTCCCAAACCTCTTGGGGATGCGACTGGCAAATAGACCATAGATGTCTCTGCCTGAGGGCGGGCGTGAAGAAGGCTACAATTCGCATTGTGTGGGCCGTTAGCTCAGTTGGTTAGAGCAGAGGACTCATAATCCTTTGGTCGTAGGTTCAAGTCCTACACGGCCTACCAACACCAACTTCCCACAAATTTCTCAAGGTCTCCTGCCCCGGTCCGATTCCTCTCATGTAAGTCGTTTAAAGACTTTTTGAGAGGTCGAGATGAAGCATCTCTTTTCGATTGTGCTTGGTATTTTTGTAGCCGTTATAGGTGTTAACGGTTTTTCGGTTGTTATTGATAAATTCGTTCAAGAGACCCGCCTGGTTGTCTCGAACG
>JAURFZ010000134.1 GCA_030834045.1 Burkholderiales bacterium | reverse complement strand
GCATTCCCGATCTTTATGCGGCGCTTCAGCCCATTACCTCGGGGGCAAGGCCCTTGGGTTTTGTATTGAATGGCTCACCCATCGAAGGCCGGTTTACGCCAGTGGTCGGCAGCGGCCTTATGGCAGGATCTTCCCTCACAAGGGCGCTGCAGGCCGGCCTTTATAACCAGACCGCCTACAGCTACGACGCCCTGGGCGCGGGCTTTCAAGTGTCACTGGGGGCCTTGGTTCAGCCCGGCCGCTCCGTTGATGTCTTGGGTCAATGGCTTCGACAACCCCTTGCAGTGGGCCGCAGCCGCCATACCAAGGGTGAGCCGGGCGGGCCATGGGGCCAGAGCAGCGTGTCTGGCAAGGGTACTTTCTACACGGGTGGGCTGGGCGAGACCCCCTATAGCCTAAGCCTTTCAAGTGGCCTTAGCCTTGCAGACTTTTCACTGCGCAGCCAAGGTAGCCAAGGCACGACAAGCTCAGCGAGCCCAGAGGGGCCCTTACCCACGGCAAGCCTTTTCAGCAGTTTTTCAGCCTTCGGAATTAAGGATTTTGGAACAGGGCTTGCGCTTTCCGACCTTCAAATTGCAACAAGCCTTCGACTTGGCGAGCACAGCCAGGTCATGAGCTACCTTAGCCAAAGCCGCACCAGCCGCACCAGCCGCAGCGCTGACAACAGGCCCAATGTCTTTGGCACTGCCCTTGGCCTGACCCTAACTGACGGGACGAGGCAGCACGGCCAGCTTCTGTTTGGCATTCAGCGTGAGGCCCAAAGCCTAAGGGGAAGCCTTGGCGAAGGCGCACTTGCCCTGGGCGAGCACACCGACACCATTTACCTTGCCCCAGTCTGGCAGTTTGAGGCAGGTAAGGGCTGGCAGATTGCAGCAGGGGGCAGCCTGGGCCTGAGTCGAACCAAGGCCGCAACAGGCTCCTTGGTTCAGGGTGCAGGCGGCGTTTTAAGCTCAGAATTTTTTCTTAGCGCAGAGCGTCGCCATTGGCTTAAAGACCATGACGCCGTGAGTCTGACACTCTGGCAACCCGAGACCATCGAGTCAGGCAACTTGCGCATTCGTCTGCCGCAGTTGGTCTCCCCCACGGCGGCAGTCACTCATCAAGACCTCAAGGTCAACCTAGCCTCCAAGACCCGGCCCTTGGTGCTCGGCCTTGGCTATCAACAGCAGCTCTCGCGTGCCACAACCCTTCGCCAGGAGGTGTTTCTTCTTTCCTCAGGCCTTGCTGGAGAGGAAACACAATCGGATCTCGGCTTTGCCATACGCCTGCAACAGACTTGGTAGTATCTAATTCATGATTTCGACTCCGCTTGTTCCGGTCATTCTCTGTGGTGGCTCGGGAACCCGTTTATGGCCTCTTTCACGAGCACTCTTTCCGAAACAGTTCGTTCGCCTTACGGGCGACAGCAGTCTTTTTCAGCAGTCGGTGCAAAGGGCGCGGGCCGCGCAAAGGCTGCATCAGGTCCTCGCCGAAAGTACCCCTCTTCTTATCGTCAGTAACGAAGAACACCGGTTTTTGGTTCAGGGTCAGCTTGAGGAAATGGGTGAGACGCAGGCCGTTATTCTGCTTGAGCCCGTGGGACGCAACACCGCGCCGGCGCTTGCACTGGCAGCCCATGCGGCAAAGGACTACCTGGGCGAAGACCCCATTTTGCTGGTGACGCCTGCTGACCAGACCATGGGCGAGGATGAAGGCTTTGCCCGGGTGGTTGCCGATGCCTCGCGTCTTGCTAAAGCGGGCTCCACCATCGTGACTCTTGGTGTGAAGCCCAGTCACCCCGAGACTGGTTATGGCTACATTGAACCGGGTGCTCCGGTGCCAGAGGCGGCCGATGGTTCAATGGGGTTCTCGGTGCAACGGTTTGTTGAAAAGCCCGGCCTTGCGTTGGCGCAAGAGTATCTGCGCGAGGGCCGTATGCTCTGGAATGCAGGTATTTTTATCACCCGCGCGTCCACTTGGCTAAAAGCGCTAGCGCTTTACCGAAACGATATTGCATTGGCCGTTGAAAAAAGCTGGCAGGCTCATCGGCCGGACCCTATGAACAATGGGCTGCGGTTCTTGCGTCCTTCGGCTGAACTCTTTCAATCGGTGCCAAGCGAAAGCATCGACTATGCGGTGATGGAGCATTGCAGCCCTTCGGGTGTAAACGCATGCGTCATTCCTCTGCAAAGCAGTTGGAATGACCTGGGCTCCTGGCAATCGGTCTGGTCGTCCATGCCTAAAGACGCGCAAGGCAATGCCATGCGGGGCCAGGCGCTTTTTGAAGACAGTGAAGACTGCCTGGTCTCCTCCTCGGGTAAGTTAGTTGCAGTGGTGGGTCTAAAGAACGTGGCCGTTATTGAAACGCCCGATGCGGTCTTGGTGACCCATCAAGACAAGAGCCAGTCCATTAAAAATGTTGTTGAGAGGCTAGGTGCCTCAAGTCGGCCCGAACGCGAGATTCATCGTAAGGTGCACCGACCCTGGGGCTGGTACGACAGCATTGATGAAGACGAAGGCTTTAAGGTTAAGCGCATTCGCGTCAAGCCCGGGGCAAGCCTAAGCCTTCAGAAGCACAAGCACCGGGCTGAACACTGGATTGTGGTTCGCGGCGAGGCCACCATTCAGGTGGGCGAGAAGGTTTTTACGCTTAAGGCCAATCAAAGCACGTACATCGCCCAAGGCGAGGTGCATCGGCTTTCCAACCATCAGTCCGAGCCGCTTGAAATTATCGAAGTGCAGTCGGGGGCCTACCTGGGCGAAGACGACATCGTTCGGCTTGAGGACGTCTATGGACGCAGTCCGACACCGACTGGTTGAGCTGGCGCTCGTCGTCTGCTCACTTGCCCTTTGCTGGGCAATTCAAACCGAACGAATTAACAACGCTGCCACCGAAGCCTTTGAGTTTTTTATTCGTGATGTCTCGCAACTGGTGTTGGCCGACGAGACTGAAGAGCTTCGGCTGGCTGTGGTTGACATTCACGAAGAAAGTATTCGCCAGATTGGGCCATGGCCCTGGCCACGTCAAAGGCTTGCAGACCTAAGCACCGCCTTGCTTACCGAGCACGGTGCGGCACTTGTGGTGCTTGACATGGTCTTTCCCGACCCGCGCGACCTGCAGGGCGACAACGCCCTGCGCCGTCTGGGGCTTGAAGGCAAGCTTGTCTTCTCGGAAGTCTTTGACTACAACCAGCGCCAAGTGCCTATACGGGCGGGGGAGGTGTCGGCAGGCATCAACCCCAAGGCCATGCCTGGCAGTCAAGCCATTGAGGCAACCGGCATTATGGGGAACCACAAGACCCTTGCCCAGACGCCCTGCGTGGGCAACATTGGGTTTGTGCCCGACCCCGACGGCCAGGTTCGGCGGCTTCCCCTGCTTACTGAATGGCAGGGGCGTATCTACCCTGGACTAAGCCTGGCAAGCCTTCTGTGCTTAAACATGCTGGGCCCAGAGGAGCTTGATCGAATGACGGGGCCTTGGCCCCTTCGATTCCGTCATGCCGATGCAAGCTGGCTGACCATTCCAGCAGCTGACATTCTAGGCCGCAAGCCCATCCCCAGCCTGCAGGGCCGCATCGTTATTGTGGGCTCCTCGGCTCTGGGCCTGTCAGATCGCGTGGCCACACCCCTAAGTAACAGCGTTGCAGGGGTCTTTATTCATGCCCAGGCCCTGTCAGAGTTGTTGGACATAAAGCAGCTGCCTCAGCCAGTTTCAAGCCCCTTAATGCTGTGGCTGCAGCTGGCGATGGTGGCAGGCCTTGCCCTGGCCATTTTAATCAGCCGCCAGCTGCGCTGGCTTTTAATGGCGGGCCTTTCCCTGGCCTTCGTCTGGTTGGTGCTTGCAGGCTGGCAGTCCATTACCGCCGGTCAGGGTGTTATTACAGCAGTCGTATGGGCAAGTCTGTTTCTGCTTGTTAGCCTCATGCCCTGGGAGTGGTTTTACGACCGACGTGCTGCCCAGACCAACCTTGGCCTTCTGGGTCGCTACGTGGCACCGGCCGTGCTAAAGGAATTAATGCGCAGTCGTTCACAGTTGAACCCGCTTGCCCCACGCTCTCGCGAAGTCACAGCGCTCGTGGCCGATATGGCCGACTACTCGGCCATTACCCGAAGCCTGCCCCTAGAGGATGCTGCCTTTGTGACACGCAGTTTTCTGGAGGCACTCACCGTG
>JAURFZ010000133.1 GCA_030834045.1 Burkholderiales bacterium | reverse complement strand
AATCCCGAGAAAAAAGACTAGGGATTACACCCATTTTGGGGGCTTATTTTTCGTTTGTCCTCGGTTTGTTCATGCTGGAGCCGCCTAATTAGGCACTTTGCATGAACAAGGCTAGGTCAATGCGTGACAGCACAGCTTGTGTCCTTGATGCTCTAGGCGTAAGGTCAGTTTTCGTTGAGGAGGAGAGGCCACAAGGGCATAGCCCAAGTGGCCATTTGGGGGCGAAGCAGAGTAATCTGCCTCGCCTTTTCTTTTTACAACCTAAAACACGCTAAGCGTTAAGAACAGCCCGTTGTTGGTCGTCCACCTTGGCCAAGGCGGCCTCAAACTCAGCAAGTCGCGCCTGCTCTTGTTGAACAACCGCAGCCGGAGCCCGGTCGACAAACTGGGCATTCGAGAGCTTGGCCTTGCACTTGGCAACCTCTTGGTTAAGCCTGTCAATTTCTTTTTGCAGGCGCGCCTTTTCCGCCTCAAGGTCAATTTCAACCTCAAGCCGTAGCCGCAGTCGACCAAGAATTTGAACGGGAGAAAGCCCAGTTGCTGCAGGCACCTCAGGACTAGCGCCATGGGCAGACGCGTCGTTGGACTCTGAATGAACACTGACCTCACTAAGCCGGCCCAGTGCGGCGAGACCGGCAAGGGCAAGCTGCCGCTCATGGCTGTCGGCCTTTAGGTTCAGCGGGTCGTCAGGGTCTGTTTCTTGGTCTCCGCTGTCCACCTGAATACGAAGGGGAACCTTGTCGCCAGGACCCAGGCCCATTTCGGCACGCAGGCTGCGAATGGCACCAACAAGGGCCTTCAGTTGGTTCATCTGCGCATCGCACTGGGGCTCTATTTTTTTAAGCTCCGCCTTTGGAAAGGGGGCTGTGGTGATGCTTGCAAACTGGCCCTGCGCTAAAGCCTCGGAGCGCCCTGCAACGGGAGCAACCGCCTGCCAGAGTGCCTCGGTCATGAAGGGGAGAAAGGGATGGGCGAGCCTAAGGCTTGCCTCAAGCGTACGCAGCAGCGTGCGTCGCGCGGCCCTCTGAATGTTTTCTGCAGGAGACTGGAGGGCAATCTTCGCAAGCTCCAGGTACCAGTCGCAGAATTCATTCCAGACAAATTCGTAGATGGCCTTGGCCGCCAGGTCGAATCGATAAGCGGTGAGCTGACGATCTACCTCGTCTTCAACGCGCTGCAGCTCCGAGACAATCCATTGGTCGACAAAACTAAAGTGAAGGGGGCCATTGGGCCCGCAGTCACCAAAGCAGACTCCCAGGCCATTGTCTTTTCCCTCGCAGTTCATTAAGACAAACCGGCTGGCATTCCATAGCTTGTTACAGAAGTTGCGATAGCCCTCGCAGCGCGAGAGGTCGAAATTAATGTTGCGCCCTGGGGTGGCTAGGCTTGCAAAGGTGAACCGCAGGGCGTCGGTGCCAAAGGCAGGGATGCCAGCGGGATACTCCTTGCGGGTCTTTTTCTCGATGGCCTGAGCCTGCTTGGGGTTCATCAGCCCCGACGTGCGTTTGGCCACCAGGGTATCAAGATCGATGCCGTCAATGAGGTCGATGGGGTCAAGGGTGTTGCCCTTGCTTTTGCTCATCTTCTGACCCTCGGCATCACGCACAAGGGCATGGACATAGACATCACGGAAGGGCACTTGGCCGGTGAAGTGGCAGGTCATCATGATCATGCGGGCGACCCAGAAGAAAATGATGTCAAAGCCGGTAACTAGCACGCTCGATGGAAGGTACTGGGCAAGCTCTGGGGCAAGTCTTGGTCCGCCAAAGGCGAGCCCCTTTTCCTTGCCAAGCGCAGCGTCCCATTCCTTGTCTGGCTTGACCAGGGTAGAAAAGGGCACCAGTGCTGAGGAAAACCAGGTATCGAGCACGTCGGGGTCACGGGCCAGGGCACCGTTCCAGCCTGCGGCCTTTGCCTGTTGCAGGGCCTCGTCTTCGTCTTGCGCGACAAAGACCATGCCGTCGTGAATGGGCTCGCCCTGGTCGTCGGCCTTGTACCAGGCCGGAATCTGATGCCCCCACCAGAGCTGCCTTGAAATACACCAGTCTTGAATGTTTTCAAGCCACTGGCGGTAGGTGGTTGTCCAGTTTTCAGGCGTGAAGCGCACCTGACCCTCTTCAACCACCTGCAGGGCGCGGCCTGCAATGGACTGACCCGGCGTGTGCGTGCCCTCGGGTGCGGGCTTTGACATGGCAACAAACCACTGGTCGGTAAGAAGGGGCTCGATCACGGCGCCTGTGCGATCGCCCCGCGGCACCATGAGTTTGTGCGGCTTGGTTGCAACGAGCAGTCCTGCCGCTTCAAGGTCCTTAAGAATGCGTTGCCTTGCCTCGTAGCGGTCGAGCCCTCGGTAGGCTGCAGGGGCCTCGTCGTTAATGCAGGCCGTTGGCGTAAAGATATTCATCATGGCCAGCCCGTGGCGCTGGCCCATGGCGTAGTCATTGAAGTCGTGTGCGGGGGTAATTTTTACGCAGCCCGTTCCAAAGGCCGGGTCCACATAGTCATCGGCAACAATGGGAATATCGCGATTGCTTAAGGGAAGCCGGATGGTCTTGCCAATGAGGGCCTTATAACGATCGTCGTCGGGATGCACGGCCACCGCCGTATCACCGAGCATGGTCTCAGGCCGAGTGGTGGCCACTACGAGGCTTCCCGTTCCATCGCTTAACGGGTAGCGAAGCTCCCACAAGTGGCCGTCCTCTTCCTCGCTTACGACTTCAAGATCAGACACCGCTGTCAGCAGCTTGGGATCCCAGTTCACCAGACGCTTGCCTCGGTAGATAAGCCCCTGTCGATATAGGCTAATGAAGACCTGCTTGACCACCTCGGAGCAGCTCGGGCTCATGGTGAAGTACTCCATGGACCAGTCGCAGCTTGCTCCCATGCGTCGCATCTGCCCGGTGATGGTGGAGCCCGACTGCTCCTTCCACTGCCAGACGCGCTCTAAAAACGCCTCACGTCCAAGGGCCGCTCGGCTCTCACCCTTGGCCTCGAGCTGGCGCTCCACCACAATCTGGGTGGCAATACCGGCGTGGTCTGTGCCTGGAAGCCAGAGCGTGTTGTTACCTTTCATGCGCTGCCAACGGGTGAGAGCATCCATAAGGGTCTGGTTAAAGGCATGCCCCATGTGCAGGGTGCCCGTGACGTTCGGCGGCGGCAGTTGAATGCAAAAGCTTGCCGTGTCCTTCGCCTGACCGGCTTTGAAAAGGCCTTGCTTCTCCCATTGCTCCCGCCAGTGGGCTTCGAGGGTCTGGGGGTCAAAGGCCTTGTCAAGGCCTGGGTTGCTGGAGGTGGTGTTGGGCATTAGCGCGGGGTCTTTGAGAGGTCGAACTGCTGAATGGCGTAGCCACGGTCTCGGTAAAAACTAAAACGTTTTCTTGCCTTTGTCTTGTCGTCGTCCTCGGGCCCCACAATTTCAAAGACCCGGTCGAAGGAACTGAAACACTCCGGCACCTCGTCATCGAGGTTTACCAGCAAAAACGCATGACGTGCCGCTCCGGGCACGATGGGCTTGGGGCAGAGCAGAATGGGGGACTCGTCGGCCATGGGGTGATCGGCCATGACATGGGGCAGGAAGTCTTCTTCAGAAAACTCGTAGAGCATGTCGTCAAACCGAGCAAGCCTTTCGGGCTCACCGCAGAAGACAAGAAGGGGCTTCGTCTCCGAGACCTGCCCCGACCGAACCGCCTTGCGAATTAGGCGGCAGGCATGCAATAGGCGGTCGGGGGTATTGAAATGAAAATCAACTGTTGTCACGTTCGGCCCGGAGGTAGGCCATGAGAAGGCCAACAGGCCGGCCCGTTGAGCCCTTCTGGGCGCCACTCTTCCAGGCGGTGCCTGCAATATCAAGGTGCGCCCACTTGTAGGCTTTTGCGAACCGCCACAAGAAGCAGGCTGCGGTCACGCTTCCAGCAGCCCGACCCCCCACATTGGCCATGTCGGCAAAAGGTGACTTGAGTTGCTCTTGGTATTCCTCTTCAAGCGGAAGACGCCAGACCGGGTCGAGCCCGTCGCGACCCGCCTGAATGAGGGACTGGGCAAGCCCGTCGTCCTCGGTAAAGAGCCCGGTGTTCACATGACCAAGGGCGACGACACAGGCACCCGTGAGTGTGGCAATGTCAATCACCGCCTCAGGCTTGAAGCTCTTTTCCACATAGCTAAGGGCGTCACAGAG
>JAURFZ010000132.1 GCA_030834045.1 Burkholderiales bacterium | reverse complement strand
TGGCGGTTTGATGCGGAGTCTGATTCGCCGGCAACCAGCCTCAATTTTAGTGTGCAGCCCGCTCAGGTCAGTGCCACCACCCACCATGCAGCCCCAACCGACCTGCAAGAGCTTGAAGAACTTGAACTCTGGAGAGACGGCCGTTGCCTTGCTCAGGCAAGCAGTCCCCTGTGGGGTCTGCACAATCGGCGCAACCTGGCGGCGGCACTGGCGGCTGTCAGCGCCCTAGGCCTTGATCCGGTTGAAGCCTTTGAGGCCGTCAAGGGGTTTAAGGGCATTAAACGTCGCATGCAGCAACGGGGCCAGGCATCAGGCGTTCGGGTCTTTGACGATTTTGCACACCATCCCACGGCGATTGCTACAACGGTTCAAGCCCTTCGGGCGCATCTGCCCGAAGGCGCAAGGCTTTTGGCAGTGCTTGAGCCGCGCTCCAACACCATGAAGATGGGCCTTATGCGAGACCAGTTGGCTGGCTCTCTTACCCAGGCCGACCAGGTGTTTGGCTACAGCCGTGGCCTTGACTGGAGCCTTGAAGAGGCGCTGGCAAGCCTTCGCCCGCAGGCCTTCCTCAGCAATGACGTCGACAGGCTAGTAACCAGCATTGTTCAACAGGCGCGACCGGGTGATGCGGTTCTTGTGATGAGCAACGGGGGCTTTGAGGGGATTCACGAGCGACTTCTGCAGGGCCTTACCCAGGCAGCGGCCAGCTAGCCATGAACTGGTTTTTTGAAGACTCGGGCCAGCTGAAGGTGGCGCGCCAAGTCTCTGAGGCGCCCGCGAGCCTGCAGCTTGAGCTTGGTTCCGGTCGTCGGCTGAAGGTCAAGCGGACCCAATGCCTTCTTGCCTTTTCAGAACCCGACCTCGAGGGCTTTTTTCAGCAGGCCCAGGGCAAGGCCAACGAGCTTGATGCCGATTTTTTATGGCAGTGCGCACCGGCCGAGGAGTTCGCTTTTCAAGACTTTGCAAAAGACGTCTTTGGCAGCGAAGGCGGCAGTACGCTAGAGCAGGCCAGTCTTCTTCTTGCTCTTCATGCTTCGCCTGTCTACTTTCAACGCAAGGGCAAGGGGCTTTTTCGTGCCATGCCCGAGGAGTCTTTAAAGGCTGCGCTCGCAGGCATCGAGAGGCGACGGCTTGCCGCCGAGCGTCAGGCCCAGATGAAGCAACAGCTCCTAGATGGGCAACTGCCCGAGGCGCTTGCAGCCCTTGGACTTGATTTGCTTATTCGGCCCGATAAGCAATCGGTGGAATACAAGGCACTGGAGCAGGCGGCCTTCGAATGCCAGGTCAGTCTCGAGCAACTGGCCCTGCAACGCGGTCTTCTGCCATCGGCCTACAGCCTTCACCGGGCTCGCTTTATGGCCCAGGGTCTGCACCATGCTGCAAACGACGCGCCAGCAAATTCGCAACAGGCCATTGCCGACTGCCGAGGTCGCTGTGACGACCTGCTGGCAAGCCTTCCCTTAGCATCAAGCCCCGCCTATTCCCTCGATGATGCGGCAACCACCGAGGTCGATGACGCCCTTTCATATGAATCCTTGCCCAGCGGGGGCTTTCGGGTGGGGGTGCATATTGCTGCGCCGGGCCTTGCCATTGAACCCGGCTCGCTGCTTGGCCAGTGGGCGCGCGAGCGTGCATCCACCGTCTACTTTCCTGGCGAGAAACTCACCATGCTGCCCGCCGAGGTCATTGATGTCTACTCGCTCAATGAGGGCCGCGAAAATCCCTGCCTATCGCTCTACCTGGAGTTTGACGATCAAGGCCAACGCACAGGCGTCACCACACGCATCGAGAAGGTCTTCATTGCGAAGAACCTTCGGCACGATCCTTGGCCTGACCTTCTGCAGCAATGGTCTGGGCTTACGCCGTTGCTCGAGCAGGCGTCCCGTCTTCGTACACAGCGCGAACAGGTTCGCGGTCGACCGGAACCCACGGGCCGTGTGGACTTCTCGGTGCAAGTGCAATGGGATGAGAAGCTTGAACCCGTCACGGCCAAGCAGCTTGGCCAAGGCCAGCCCGAGATTCGCCTAAGGCCTCGCGACAATGAAATTGACCGACTGGTCTCGGAATGGATGATTGCCACCAACGTCGCCTGGGGGGAGACGCTTGCGCTTGCGCACTTACCGGGCATCTACCGTTGCCAGTCGATGGGTCGTGTGCGCATGCAGACAAGCCCTGGCCCTCACCAGGGCATGGGGGTCAGCCACTATGCCTGGTCCACGTCGCCCCTTCGACGTTTCAGCGACCTCATGAACCAGTGGCAGGTCCTGGCCGCGCTTGGCCATCGGCGACCAGCCTATAAGCCAAACGATACTGAACTCTTTGCCGACCTTGCACATTTTGAGGCCTGCTACGACCGCTATGGCGAGTTTCAAAACCAGATGGAGCGCTATTGGAGCCTTCGCTGGCTGGGGATGGAGCAAGGCCTCGCGACCGAGTCCTGGGCTGCCGCTCAGCGGCCTGTAGCCGCTGAGCCTCTGATCGAAGACGGGCGCCTGGGGCGTGAGGGTTTGGTGCGCCTTGCCCGATTGCCCTTAACCTGTCGCGTGCCGTCCTGGTCCCACCTGCCTGCAGGTACGGAGGTGACGCTTGAGGTCATTGGGGCCGATGCCTTGAGCTGCGAGCTTGAGGTGCGCGGCCTTCAGGCGCAGACTCCTGAGACACCGCTGCAACTTGCGGTTCTGGGCAGTCCTATTGCCCACAGCCGCTCACCGGCTATCCATGCAGCCTTTGCCCAGGAACTTGGTCTTGCTGTCAGTTACACCGCCATCGACACCCCATCGGCAGAGCTTAGGGCCCGACTTCAGGCGCTTCACAGCCAGGGCTATACGGGCCTTAACCTTACCGTGCCGCTTAAGGAAGAGGTCTATGCCCTTGCCTTAACCGAAGGCTGGCCGATGTCCGAACGTGCTCAGAAGGCTCAGGCCATCAACACGCTCATTCGAGACTCCTCGGGCTGGCGAGCAGATAATACCGATGGCCTTGGCCTTGTTCGCGATCTACTTAGGCATCTTCAGGCGGAAAACCTTGCAGGGCATCGGATGTTGCTCATAGGTGCCGGTGGTGCTGCGCGCGGTGTTGTTCTTCCGCTGCTGCAGGCTGGCCTTGATCAGCTGGTTATTGCCAACCGCAGCCCTGAAAAGGCTCATGCCCTTGTCGACACCTTTACCAAGGTCTATCTGACGGCAGGAAATGGCGAGGCGGCTCAGGTAAATATTGCAGGGCGTGCTGTGGATGCCTCCGTGCCTGTTCTTCATGCCCTTAGTCTGGAGGCACTGGCCCAGCCCCTGGCGATCGATCTGCCAACGCTTGTTGTGAACGCCTCGGCCTCAAGTCTTCAGCAGGCTGTGCTGACCCTGCACCCCAGTCTTTTTGAGCAGACCAGGCTTGCCCTTGACATGATGTATGGGCCTGCGGCCGAGCATTTCCTTGGGCTTGCCCAGAGTGCAGGTGTTGGCCTCACCCTTGACGGACTCGGTATGCTTGTGGAGCAGGCTGCCGTCGCCTTTGAGCTCTGGACGGGCGAGTCACCCTCTACCGAACCCGTGCTTGCCCTGTTCAAAGGCCAAGCCTCTCAGTAACCAGGTCATGCATTCTTGTTATGAGTCCAATCCCAAACGCCCCTGCGTCTGACTCTCAGAACGACCTCGAGTCGTCGAAGGTTATCGGCCCGCGCGAGCCCGAAGCCGCTCAGCATGCCCTTGAGGAGATCCAGTCGCTTTTTGCACGTTTTCGGCTTGAGACCGGGCTTGTACAAAAGGAGAAGTCGGGGGCGGAGTCCGACCGGCAGCAGCTCGTCGAGCAGCTCCTTGTTCGCCAACAACAGTCTGCACTGGTACCGAAAATTCGGCCACTTCATGCTGCAGACCTTGCCTATGTGCTTGAGGCACTTCCCCGCGACCAGCGTGAAAAGGTCTGGCATCTGGTTGCTGAGGATCGACGCGGTGAGGTGATGGTGGAGCTCAACGAGGCAGTCCGTACGAGCCTTATCGCTGAGACCAGTCGCGAAGCCCTTTTGCGAATCGCCCAGTCCCTAGAGCCCGATGACCTAGCCGCCTTGGCCGATGAACTTCCCTTTGACATTGTTGAACGTGTTCGACAGGGTCTGACCATTGAAGAACGTGAGCAGCTTCGTCACGCCATGTCCTATCCCGACGAGAGCGTTGGTGCTCGAATGGATTTTGAGATGGTGACCATTCGGGACGATGTAAGCCTTGAGGTTGTGCTGCGCTACCTTCGCCGGTTCGATGAACTCCCCGACCATACCGATCAAGTCTTTGTCGTTGACCGCAAGGAGAGACTTCTGGGCGCCCTGCCCATAGGACAG
>JAURFZ010000131.1 GCA_030834045.1 Burkholderiales bacterium | reverse complement strand
GATCTCTGGACCAACCTGCGCAAGTCCAAAAGATTACAGATGATTATTCTTGCCATGCCAAATCACCACAACAACATTGCTGCTGCCGAGCAGCTAAGAGCGCTTCATTTTGAAAGCCTGCTTGTTGCAGTGGCAAAGTTCCCAGAAGAAGTTGAGGAACTGGCTGCCCTTGGGGTTACGTCCTTTAATATGTACTCAGAGGCTGGGCTAGGACTTGCCCGCCATGCCCTTACCGAACTTCAACTGCGCGAGCCATGATCCCAACACACCGCCATACCAACGATGCCCCCACACCCACTGCATTAACCAGTCGCGCGTCTCAAGCCGTTCTCGAGCTTCAGTATGACGGCCACGGGCTCTTCGAACTAAGCTTTGAGTTTCTTCGCGTCTATTCGCCTTCAGCCGAGGTGCTTGGGCACGGCCCTGGCCAGGAGGTGCTTCAGACTGGCAAGCGCAAGGTACAAATTGTTGCCATTGAGCCTGTTGGCCATTACGCCATTAAGCCTAGCTTTTCCGACAACCATGACACCGGCATCTATTCGTGGTCTTACCTTTGGTGGCTATGTCAGAATCAAGAGGCATTGTGGGCGCGCTACCTGGAAAGGTTGGAGGAGGCATCGGGCTCACGCGATTAGTTTCGGCCAAGCCCTTCATCGCCGAAGACAAAGCCTGCATAGTGCAACCTTAGTGAAACACCCCAAAGGCCTTAAGTAAGCCAATTCCGCTGACAACCAAAAGTGCAGTGCCAAGCACCCGAAAAAAGGTACTCCCCTCGGCTTGAACCAGCCTCTGGTGAACGCGCTCGCCAATAATATGGCCTACAAAGGCGCAGGGTAGTAGCCAGAGGTGATGAATGAGCTGCAAATTGACCCCCAACACAACAAACGAGGTTAGCTTAAGCGCTGTAAGAATCTGCCAATTAACAAAAAGAGTATTACGGAGCTTTTCCTTGGCGACGTTCTGGGCGAAGGGCGGAATAATAAGCGGCGCGCCTGTCAGCGAACTGCCGCTTACATACCCCCCCAGGGCCAAAAGCCCTCGCTCGGCCCAGACACTTTTAATTTTGATGGGCTGATTCACAATGTAGCCAAGTGCGTAGGCCGAGATAACGACGAAAATGAAAATGGACATGACATCGGCCGGTAGCGTCACAAGACCAACAATGCCAATTAATTTCGGAACAATCATGATCTTCATGGCAGACCATAGGTACTTCCAATCAATGCCTAGGGCCGCCGATAAAGATCTGTCCCCGCCGCTTGCCTGGGAGGTATTTACCGCTTTTCGATGCGCCTGCCAGTTGTGCAGAAAGACAAGACTTGAGAAGAAAATGAGGTGGGCCGCTATAAGGGGAAGAAAGACAAGCGGGTCATTCACAATAAGAAGTAAGAATGGAAGCGACAAAACGGCGCCTCCAAACCCTAGCCCTGTTCGAACAAAGCCACTCCAGGCAAAAATAAGGCCAATCGCGGCGTACTGAAACAGGCTAAGATTTTCCATAGCCCGCTATTATCGAACAAAAAAATTAACTGACTTTGCTTACAACCACTAAGACGCTACAGGGCGAGCGCTCTACAAGGGAAACGGAATTGGAGCCACTCCACCAACGGGCAATCCAGTTCTCTTTGTACTCGTGGCCAATCACAATAAGGTCGGCCTGAACCTGTTTTGCATACTCGGTAATCTCCGTGACCACGTCGCCCGATAGTAGGTGGCCCGTTGCCTTGAACCCGTGCTCAGCAAGCAGAGCCAAGCCTGAATCAAGAATGCGTTGTTGGTCTTTCGCGCGGTCTTCAATCGCTGTATCCGCGAAAACAGCCTCTCCATAGACACCAAGGCCCTCGTAGCCATTGGAGGCGACGGAGACGAGCTCAAGGTCGGAATCACGCCACTGGGCAATCTCTTTCGATTCAAGTAAGGCCCTTTGACCAACCTCGGATCCGTTGTAGGCAAGTAAGATCTTTTTGTACATGCTTAGAGACTACACTTAACCCACCGCCTTTTGCTCTAGGGAAAGCCCCAAACCTTGCCAGGACCTTTTCTTATCGGACTCGTGAAGTCCTTGCTCATCGGCCGACTTCGGCGCGGACTGTTTCGATATGCCCTGCCTATTGTTTTTACCGCCTTAAAGCGTTTATTGACCAAACGCTAGGCCTATCCCAAGGGATTCGAGCATGCCCGATTTTCTTCAGACTGTTCTTATTTTTGCCATTCCTGTTGTCCTAGCCATTACGCTTCACGAGGCTGCGCATGGCTACGCGGCAAAAGCGCTTGGCGACCCCACGGCCTACCTTCTGGGACGCGTCAGCCTAAACCCGTTGCGGCATGTTGACCTCATTGGCACCATCGCTATGCCAATTGGCATTCTGTTGCTCACCCAGGGCCAGTTTCTCTTCGGATGGGCAAAGCCTGTGCCGGTGGAGTTTGGTCGTCTGCGCAACCCCAAGCGCGACATGATTCCTGTGGCCTTTGCTGGTCCCGCCATGAATTTCCTTCAGGCCTTTTGCTGGGGGCTTCTTATGCTTGGGCTAATAAGTTTTGAACTCGAGCAAAGCATTGCCTTCAAGATCTGCCAGGCAGGTATTCTTGCGAACCTCATTATTTTTTGTTTCAACCTTCTGCCACTGCCGCCTCTTGATGGTGGAAGGGTTCTAGTTGGGCTCGTGCCTACAAAGCTTGCCATTCAAATAAGTAGGCTCGAACCGTTTGGCATTTGGATTGTCCTTGCGCTGCTTCTAACGGGGGTGCTTGGAACCTATTGGATGCTTCCTGCAATGGAGTTCAGCCGCGCTATTCTTCAGCTCCTTCTCATGCCATTTTCATGGCTGCTATCTGCTCCTTAGCTTTGCCCTGGCTGCGAACCACCCTATACTTTGATTCGACCAAAGCACATGGAGGTTAGAAACTCAAATGATCAGAAAACAACTTAAGGGTGTGACTTTCGGTTTACTCATGGCTTGTCTTTTGCCACAAGGTCTCTCTGCCCAGCAGCTTGCCAGCGGCAAATCAATGAAATGTCACCTGTCCGAAAGGCAAGAGAATCGCGACAGAAGCCGAACGGCCTGTATCTATAAATGCCCCAATGGCAAGAAGGAACGTGAGGTTATTCCAAAGGGCGCAAGCTGCCCAGGCTATCTTGACGTGGGTTCCTAGGCGGGCCTGTTTTATTTGATTAAGGCCTATAGCACAGACCAGTTTGAACTGCCCCTGCCTGCCGGGCATCGCTTTCCAATGGCTAAGTACCGCATGCTCAAGGAATCGCTGCAGAGCTTTGCAACCATTTCACTTGAAAACCCGCCTGCAGCGAGCGATGAGCAGCTCTGGCTATGCCACGACCCCGTGTATGTGGAACAGCTCTGCACCGGAAGGCTGGATGACAAGGCGATGAAGCGCATTGGCTTTCCCTGGTCGCCTGCAATGGTCGAGCGCTCGAGACGGTCTGTGGGTGCCACCATTGCAGCCTGCGAGACAGCGTATTTCGGCGAGCCAAAGGTTGCTTTCAATTTGGCTGGTGGAACGCACCATGCCCACCGTGAGTTTGGCTCGGGCTACTGCTGTTTTAACGATGCCGCCGTTGCATGCTGTTGGATGCAAAACCGTTGGGGCCTTGGCCAGGTCACCATCATTGACCTTGATGTTCATCAGGGCGATGGTACCGCGGCCATTCTAGCGAATCGTCCAAGCACCTTCACATGCTCCATTCACGGTGCGTCCAACTTTCCTTTTCGAAAGACTAGGTCGGACATTGATATTGCGCTTGCCGATGGCACCGCAGATGACGAGTATTTAAAAGCGCTTCATGGCCTCTTACTGACCTTAAGCAGTTTCACAAAACACGATTTGCTCATTTACCTGGCCGGTGCAGACCCTCTGGAAAACGACAGGCTTGGCCGGCTAAGCCTTAGCCTTGATGGGCTGCGCGCTCGAGACGAGGCTGTATTGGGTTTCGCAAAGACGCGAGGCATTCCAATTGCCGTGGCCATGGCCGGGGGCTATGCAGAACCCATTGAACTTTCCGTAGAGGCGCACCGACAGACCTTTGAGTCTGCGGCCCGCCTTTTCTGCAATGAGACTTAAGCCTTCAAAACCAGCTTATCGGCCTTGTTAGGCCGTTTAATGCCGAACATCGCCAATAGCAACAAACTTCATTTCTAGGTAGTCATCAATCCCATGGCTTGAGCCTTCTCGACCCAGCCCACTTTGCTTAACTCCGCCAAACGGTACGTGCTCGGTAGCAAGTATTCCAACGTTTACACCCACCATGCCGTATTCGAGGGCCTCGCTGACCCGAAAGATACGACCAACATCACGGGCATAGAAATAACTGGCAAGCCCGTAGATCGTGTTGTTGGCAAGCGCTACCGCCTCTTGCTCGGTTTTGAACT
>JAURFZ010000130.1 GCA_030834045.1 Burkholderiales bacterium | reverse complement strand
GCTTAAGGGCCATGGCGGTCAGGGCGTTGTTGCCGAGGCGCTTGCCCCTTTCAAAGACAAAATAGAAGCCCTGTTGGCGCGAATTGCCAACGACAAGCAGCAAAGAAGCAGAGCGCCAGCTATCTTCAACGAAGAGCCTACCGTGTTCAGTGGTGATTCACTTGCTGAAAGAAGCAAGGCGGTGCAGCACCGAATTCGCATTCTTCCTATGGCAGCCCGCCGGACACCAAGCGAGCAGCTCACACAGGTGGCCGATGCTGTCATTGGAAGGAAACGACTTCGTATTAGTTATCACAGCCGAACCCGCAACGACGAAACCCAGCGCGATATCTCCCCGCAACGTCTCGTGCATTACCGCGACAACTGGTACGTGGACGCCTATTGTCATTTGCGTGAAAGAGTCTCTACTTTCTCGGTTGATGCCATCAAAAAAGCAAAGACACTTTCAGAGGCTGCCATTGACATTACAGAAGACGAGCTGAATGCCACCCTAACAAGCAGCTATGGCATCTTTTCAGGTAAGCCCCAAGGCACCTGCACCCTTTTATTTTCTGAGGAGCGAAGCCGCTGGGTAAGCGATGAAATCTGGCACCCTGACCAAGAGGGCCAATGGGTTGAAGGGCCTAGCGGGACGATGTGGCAGTTACGCTTTCCGTATAGCGATCTGCGCGAGCTGCGCATGGACGTTCTAAAGCACGGGGACCAGGTTCAGGTACTTGAGCCTAAAGCCCTTCAGGAAGAAGTTCAGAAGGCCTGCAAGGCCATTCTGGAAAAAGGTGGTGGTCATTAAGGTTCATCTTATCCTGGGTGCTGCGCCTTGACACGCATTAGTGGGTACTTGGTATCCGCCTGCCCGCACTGCGGCGCCCACTACCGAAGGCCTACCTATTCCTCCATGAACTTCATGGCGCAGGAGCAGTGGACCGATGGGCATACCGAAGGCTCCTTGATGCCCCCATCCGAATTTATGCGGCTCTGCACGGGGTGTAAGGCCATTTACAACGTCCGTGACATCGTGGATGTTTATGAAATCGACCGTGACGACGTCTATGTTCTTGTCGAAGAGCCTGCTCCACCACCGAAAACAGCTCTCCAAAAGGCATGGCGTGCAATTTCTGGGGAGCTACCGCCCCAGGTTCACCGGGTGCTTCGTGATGACCTTCCCCCTTACGTCGAGTATGTTCCAGACAGTGAATGTCAGGCCTATCTTGATGGTCTTCTCGCAATGCCATCAAACACGGCCCATCATGCCCTTTTTGAGTTCGAGCTACGCCGAAGGCTCTGGCAACAAGGCAATCACTGGTACCGGCCTGATTACTTGGCGGTGCGCAAGGCCAAAGGCCCCCAGCCTCCTGCCTGGTCCCTATCAAACGAACAGCTTGAGCACCTTGAGCGTCTGCTTCAACTGCTTGGCGACGGTGATCTTGGTAAGGGTGATGAACTTCTGACCGTTGAGGTCCTACGGCAGCTTCGTCGTTTTGATGAGGCAACAAAGGTTCTTGAAGCCATTACCTCCGACAGTCACTGGAATGACTACCAGGCCATGCTCATTAAGAACAGAATGTCGCATGTGGGCCTGTATCCATAAGATACAGCGTCATCGTGTTTAAATCAGCAACGAATCAACCCAAAGAGGGAACCCCATGAAAAAGACGATTGCACTCTTAATGATTGTGTTTCTACCCCAAGCCCACGCCCACTGGGAGGAGTATGTGCGAAGCCCCGACGGCGAGATGGCGCATTTCTATGACGCAACAAAATTAGTACGTGATCGGGGACAGACGACCTTCAGGCTACCCATTAAGGTTGAGTACCAGTCGCCCGTTGTCGCTCTCAATGGGGGGCTTGTTGTGTCCTCGGGGCTAATGGACTACGAGTTTGACTGTACAAACAAAAAGGTCCGGGTTCTCTCAATTGAAGGCTTCACCATGCCCAATCTCAAAGGTGAGTTGTCTCTTACCTCAAGCGAACTGCCTGACTGGCGACGCGGGCACTTAAACCGATGGACATCTTATGAAGACGAGCCCCATTACAAGCCCGTAGTGAGTCGATTCTGTAGCTAAGGCAAGCCTTGTGTCTATATTGAATGTCGGTTCTTGGTGCAATGCAGAAATGCCAGCTATAAGCTAACCCTCACTTCCAGCGAAGATCAAGCTTTCGGCTACGAGTAGCACAGTCGCGCAGATAGAGATTGATTAGGCTTTGGTATGGAATTCCGACCTGCTCAGAAATTCCTTTGAAATACTCGATCGACTCGCTGTCTAATCGGATGGTGATTTGCTTCTTTAATTGCGCGGCATAAGGATTGCCGCGGGCGTTACTGAAATCGTACTCTTTTCGCATAGTCATCCTCTTAGCAGTATTGTTTAGACTCTCGCGTTGAAGCTTTGCGAGCAGAAATGATTCGAATCACGGCATCATCTTCACGGTAGCAGTGACACACCAGCAAAAGGCGCATTGAGCTACTAATACCTAAAAGAACAAAACGGTCCTCATTCTCTGAATGGTCGGGATCATCAATAACTTTTGCATTTTCATCAAGAAAGACTGTGCGGGCCTCCTCAAAAGACACACCATGCTTTCGCTTGTTTAAGGCTGCTTTTCTGGAGTCCCATTCAAAATGAAGTGTCACAACTACATTGTAGTTTTCTTAAAGATAGAATTCAATAACAGGATCAACTTTTTGTCGATTGTTTGCTGCTTCGCCTATCACTTCAATATTTCTCACCACGCGTCTTGTTGAAGTTCACATCGTGTTACGCCACTCTTCTCTAAAACCCATCCAATCACCACCCTCCTCTGCCCAGGGCCTGCTCATTTGATGTCGTTTTACACGACACTAAATGTAGTCCCCCTGGCCGCGGGTGGCTGGCGCAGGCGCTACTTTTGCGCCAGCCTCTGGTCTAGGAGACTCTTGAAGACACCGAGCTCAAGGTCGATGATGCGCTGCAGAGACACGGATGGCTCTTGCGCCTGGCGCATGAGGTCTTTGGTCTGACGTACCGCTGCCGGTGAGAACTGGTTCAACTGTTCCAACACTGCCTGGACATGCCCTCCAAGGTCCACTGAAACGACCCGCGTGATCAGCCCCATGGCCTGCGCCTCCTCAGCCGGCAGCCGCGCACCGAGCTGGAAGAGCTCCATGGCCTTGACCCATCCGATGCGCTGAACGACGAGCCGTGTGGCACCAAACTCTGGGCAGAGGCCGAGCTTCACGAAGGGGAAGTTGAGGAAAGCGGAGGGGGAGGCATAGACCAAATCGCAGTGCATCAACAGCGTCGCGCCGATGCCCACCGCAGGACCATCGACTTCCGCCACGACGAGCTTGGAGCAGTTCATCAAGGCCTGCATGAAGCTCAGAATCTCACTCGGAAGCGCATCACGCGCGTCCTCGAAGACTGCGAGGTCGTTACCAGCGGTGAACTGCCCTGCGCCACCTGTGAGGTGAACAATGTGCACGGACTCGCTGGCATCAGCTTCTTGGAAGGCCTTGGCCATGGCGCAATACATGGCCAGGCTGATGGCATTCCTTTTCTCCGGCCGATGAATTTCGACTCGCAGCAAATGCCCTGATTGGCTGACCTGAATATGCTCGCAGTGTTCCATGGTTATCCCCTCACCTTTCAAAATAGTGTTGCCTTCCCCCCTCTGGACTACTGGTGAAGTGGACCAATTCTGTGACACAGGTTCATGGGAAAGATAATTGATGGGTCGTGGTCGGTTGTGTTTAGGCTGCTTCACTCAGCCTGTCTGCGAAGTAAATCTCATCCGGTGTCTGTCTGGCAAGTGGTTGGCGGGTGCGCTGCGCGCAGACGACTTAGCGTCCTAAGATGGCATTGATCCCATGGGCTCTTGCCACCGAGGCAATCGACACCCCAGGCTTCACCGACTCCTCGACCATGGCAATTTTCTGGGCTCGGGTGTAGCGATGCCGAGCCGTGGGCAGGAAGAAAGCGGGAGAATCTTCCATGAATAGGCGTCCGCTTAAAAATAGGTGGACACTTATTCTGAGGAACAAAAAGATCAAAAACCAGACGGTCTAGACCGGATACTTACACTTGACAAGTTAAGATCCACACAAAGTGGTGATAGCAGGCCCCAAGATATCCCCCTCGACGCTCTCCCCTTGAGTGGTCGTTCCTGTCCTCGGATCATGAGCGATGAATCCGCCCTCTTCTGCCGCTGTAATGACTGCCTCGATCCTCAAGTGGGGATCTGGGATCTGAAAAGAGTCGAGATGAGACAGACCGCTAACCAGATCTAGACCTCGACGTGATGAGCATGTCTAAGCTGATCACTCACCCACCAACTCCATGGCCAATTCTCGGGGGTTATCGGTGCGCTCGCTCACATCTAACATTTCGATGCCAAGCACCTTGCCATCGGCATCAAAGTCAAAAACCACACCAGGACGGACCTCA
>JAURFZ010000012.1 GCA_030834045.1 Burkholderiales bacterium | reverse complement strand
TGACGGGCTCTCGAGGGTCTCGCATGTCACCGACGCCACCGACTGGCGGGTGGAGTATCCCTTTGTGGTGCTAACGCCGGACACCGAGCTTGAAATGGCCGCGCTGGTGAAGGCCTGTGTGGAGCTTGAACTCACCATCATTCCGCGAGGTGGTGGCACGGGCTACACGGGGGGTGCAGTTCCCCTTACCCCTCGCTCGGCAGTTATTAACACCGAGAAGCTCGAGTTCATTGGGTCCGTTACGCGTCTGTGCCCCCCGGGGCTCGACCGCGAGGTGGCCACCTTGTTTACTGGCGCGGGCGTGGTTACCCGGCGTGTGGCCGAGGCCGCCGAGGCTAAAGGCCTGGTCTTTGCTGTGGACCCTACATCGGCCGACGCCTCCTGTGTGGGCGGAAATGTGGCCATGAATGCCGGGGGCAAAAAAGCCGTGCTCTGGGGCACGGCCATTGACAATCTTTTAAGCTGGCGCATGGTGGACCCCAATGGGGACTGGCTTGAAGTGGTTAGGCATCACCACAACATGGGCAAAATTCATGATGAAGCCTGGGTTGAGTTTGCCATTCACCGTTATGGGCCCAAGCAGCTTGTGGCGGGTAGTCAGGGCACACCTGAGTTTAAGGGCGCACCGATTGAGTCGCGCATGCTTAAGCTTGAGGGCCAGCGTTTTAGGCGGCTCGGCCTGGGCAAGGACGTTACCGACAAGGTACTTGGTGGGCTGCCCGGCATTCAGAAAGAAGGCTGCGACGGCTTAATTACCAGCGCAGTCTGGGTTCTTCACCTCATGCCGCCTTGTGTTCGCACGGTATGCCTTGAATATTTTGGCAATGCCCAAGAGGCCGTGCCCTCCATTGTCGATATCAAAGCCTATCTTGATCAAAAGCCCGAAGGGGCCATGCTTGCAGGCCTTGAGCACCTCGATGAGCGCTACCTGCGTGCGGTGGGTTACAGCACCAAAAGCAAGCGCGGCGCCCTTCCCAAGATGGTGCTTATTGGCGATATCGTCGGCGAAACCGACGAGGCAGTCGCCCGCGCGGCCTCGGAAGTTATTCGGCTTGCCAATCAGCGCTCGGGCGAGGGCTTTGTGGCGGTCTCGGCCGAATCGCGAAAAACCTTCTGGGCCGACCGTGCGCGCACGGCGGCCATTGCCCGGCACACCAACGCTTTCAAAATTAACGAAGACGTCGTTATTCCTTTGAATCGCATGGGCGAGTACACCAACGCCATCGAGCGAATCAACATCGAGTGCTCGATTAACAACAAGCTTAAGCTCACGCGCGCCCTGCGACAGGCCCTGAACGACATTGCAGATCAAGGCGTGCGTATTCTTAATCGAACCGAAGAAGGCGAAAGCCCAGAGGCCCAGCAGCGCAGCCTTGAGCAACGACTTGAAGAGGCCGGTGAGATTCTTAAGAACACAGAGTCCCGCTGGGCCTTAATGGCGGCTCACCTTGACGATCCGGTGGTTGAGCATGCCCAAAGGCTTGCAGAGCTTGGTCTTAATTTGTTGGCCTGGCCACACGACCAACAAACGCGCAGGCTTCTAGACTGCCTTCAAGATCGCACGCTTCGGGTCTCCTGGAAGCGCGAACTGCGGGATGAATTCCGCAGGCTTTTCCCTGGACTTGCCTTTAGTAACGTCATCGAGCGTCTTGAGGCCTGCCATGTGCGCGTGCTCCGATCGCGTGTCTTTGTGGCCCTTCACATGCATGCGGGCGATGGCAATGTGCACACCAACCTGCCCGTGAATTCCGATGACTACGACATGCTGCAAGAGGCCCATGCGGTTGTTGCACGTGTTATGGACATTGCCAAAGAGCTCGGCGGCGTCATTTCTGGCGAGCACGGCATTGGCATCACTAAGTTTGAGTTTCTTACAACCGCCGAGCGCAAGGCCTTCGCAGACTACAAGCAGCAGGTGGACCCTCACCAGCGTTTCAATGCGGGCAAGCTTTTAGAAGGCGGCGACCTTAGCAAGGCCTACACGCCATCGTTCGGGCTCATGGATGCTGAGAGCCTTATTCTTCAGCAAAGTGCCATTGGCTCCATTGCTGATTCGTTCGCAAACTGCCTGCGCTGCGGCAAATGCAAGCCCGTCTGTGCCACCCATTCGCCACGGGCCAATCTTCTGTATTCGCCGAGAGACAAGATTCTTGCCACCTCGCTGCTTATTGAAGCCTTTCTTTACGAAGAGCAGACTCGCCGCGGTGTCAGTATTGCCCAC
This sequence comes from Burkholderiales bacterium, assembly GCA_030834045.1. GTDB lineage: Bacteria > Pseudomonadota > Gammaproteobacteria > Burkholderiales > Burkholderiaceae_A > Hahnella. Next base: position 14,460 of record JAURFZ010000012.1, on the reverse strand, counting down.
TGGGAAGAGTTTGAAGATGTGGCTGACCACTGCACGGTCTGCCACAAGTGCGTCTCGCCTTGCCCGGTCAACATTGACTTCGGGGAGGTCTCGATGGCCATGCGAGACCTTTTGCGTCGCATGGGCAAGAAGTCCTTTAACCCGGGCACGGCCGCCTCAATGTTCTTCTTAAATGCAACCAACCCTCAGACCATTAGGATGGCTCGAACCCTCATGATGGACTGGGGCTATAAGGCCCAGCGCATAGGCCATGAGCTTTTTAAGCGACTGGCCAGACGGCAGACGGCCAAACCTCCTCCAACGCTGGGTAAGCCCGCGTTGCGCGAGCAGGTTATTCACTTTGTGAACAAGAAAATGCCGGGCAACCTTCCCAAAAAGACGGCACGCGCGCTCCTCGACATCGAGGATGCCAACTACGTTCCCATTATTCGGGACCCGGTAAAAAGCTCGGCCGATTCCGAGGCTGTTTTTTACTTTCCAGGCTGCGGCTCCGAGCGCCTGTTCTCGCAGGTGGGGCTTGCAACCCAGGCCATGCTCTGGCATGTGGGGGTGCAGACCGTTCTGCCCCCAGGGTATTTGTGTTGTGGCTACCCTCAGCGTGGGTCGGGTCAGTTCGACAAGGCCGACAAAATCATTACCGACAACAGGGTGCTCTTTCATCGTGTAGCCAACACCCTGAACTACCTCGACATTAAAACGGTAGTGGTCTCGTGCGGCACCTGCTACGACCAGCTTGCAGGCTATGAGTTTGAGAAGATCTTCCCGGGATGCCGCATTCTTGATATTCACGAGTTCTTGCTTGAAAAGGGCGTGCAGCTTCAAGGCGTTACCGGTCTGCGCTATATGTACCACGACCCTTGCCACAGCCCCATGAAGCGGCACAACCCCATGAAGGTTGTGAACCAGCTAGTGAACAGCGAACTTAATGGCCAGGTCGAGAAAAACGACCGCTGTTGCGGTGAGTCGGGGACGCTTGCCATTAGCCGGCCAGACATCTCAACGCAGGTTCGTTTTCGTAAAGAAGAAGAGATGCGCAAAGGCGTGCAGAAAATACGCGCTGCGGCCACGGTTCAGCAGCCGGTGCTCACTAATGCGGCGGCGGGTGTGTTGGCAGCCGTTGCAGCGCCCGAGGTCAAAATTCTTACGGCCTGCCCGTCGTGTCTGCAGGGTCTTATGCGCTTTCAGGAAGACACTGAAGTCAAGGCCGACTACATTGTGGTCGAGCTGGCTCGAAATATTCTGGGTGAGAACTGGCTTGAAGGCTATGTGGCAAAGGCCAACCAGGGGGGTATTGAACGGGTCTTGGTCTAGCGAATACGTGAGCCTGGGAAGATCAGCGAGAACTGGCTACCTTCGCCAAGACGGCTTTGAATACTAAGCTCCAGCTGATGCCGCGAGGCAATGTGCTTCACAATGGCAAGTCCTAGGCCCGTGCCCCCGCTCACCCGTGAGCGGCCCTTGTCGATACGGTAGAAACGCTCGGTGAGCCGCGATAAATGCTCAGGCGCAATGCCAGGGCCGGTGTCACGCACCCAAAAGGCGGCTCGCCCATTGTCTATCCACTGCCAGCCAATCGTGATGCTGCCGTTTTCCGGAGTGTAGCGAACAGCATTACTAACAAGGTTTCCAAAGGCGCTTGCCAGCTCTTGTTCGTCGCCTGAAATCTCCAAGGGCCCAGGCTGCTGCTGGTACACGATGCGGCGCTGGTCACGGCTAAGCTGCCGAGCATCCCCGAGGGTACGTTCAATAAGGGGTAGGGCATGAAAGAACCGGCTGGAGACAGGCTTGTGGTCGGACTCCAGTCGTGCAAGCGCCAGAAGGTCATCAATCAGTCTTTGCATGCGCTCAGCCTGACCACCCATGGTGGACAGTGCACTGGAGCGTTGGGTGTCGTCTAAGGGAAGGTCGCGCAGGGTCTCAATGAAGCCCGAGAGCACGGTTAAGGGCGTCTTTAGCTCGTGCGAAACATTGGCCACGAAGTCACGTCGGGTGGTTTCAAGTTTCTGTATTTGAGTGACATCGCGACTGAGCAACAACCGCTCACTCTGCCCGTAAGGCACGATCTGCACCTGCAGAATCTGACCGATCTGCGGTACATCATGCAGCACCAGGGGTTCGGACCAGTCTTCCTTCTCTAGATAGCGCGCGAACTGGGGATGGCGCAGCAGATTCACAATACTGCGGCCCAGGTCGATCTCGCCTTTAAGACCAATATGCTGCTGCGCCTTTTGGCTGGCATAGGTAATCTGATTGTGGGTGTCGAGCGAGACGACTCCGTCCGGCATAGCCTCTGTGGCGCCACGAAAACTCGTTAATAGCTCGCGTAACTGGTACTGCTGGCGCTCGTACGACCTCGCCAGTCGGTAGATGGCGGAGAACAAAATATCCCAGGTGCCAAGACCCGAGGGTGTTTTATTCAATCGGAAGTCTTGCAGCCAAAGCGCCATCTTCTGCAGATGCCAGACCTGAAAGACCACCCAGGTGCTCATGCAGATGAGGCCGGTAATAAGGCCCGAGGGCCCACCTATTGCAGCCTGCATCAGTAAGCTAAGAAGGGTGACCCCTAGCAGGGTGAGTCCGATGCGAATCCAGAAGCCGGTCATGGCTGCATTATGGCTGGCTATTGACGCCCGCCCAAAGGGTGGCGACTGCGAGAGGGACTAGGCGGCGGGGCTTGTCGGCTGCGCGGTAAACCTGTAGCCACTGCCCCGAACCGTCTCGATATGACGGTCGTGCCTGGAGGGCACAAGGGCCTGGCGAAGCCTGCGAATGTGGACATCCACCGTACGCTCTTCTACAAAGACATGATCGCCCCAGACATGGTCGAGCAACTGGTTGCGACTATGGACGCGCTCGGGATGGGTCATGAAGTAGTGCAGTAATCGAAACTCGGTGGGGCCAAGCTCCAAGGGGCTTGCGTGGCCGCTAACCCGGTGGGTGAGCGGGTCGAGCTTCAGGCCCGCCACCTCAACGGCGTCGTCGGTGAGCTGAGGGGCCCGCCGTCTGATCACCGCCTTAATGCGGGCAAGCAGCTCTTTCGGCGAAAAAGGTTTGGTCACGTAGTCATCCGCCCCGCTATCAAGCCCCTCGACCTTATCGGACTCTTCCGATCGGGCGGTGAGCATAATAATGGGAATATTCGCGGTTCGCTCGTGGGCACGCAGTTGTCGGGCATACTGGACGCCGCTTGTGCCCGGAAGCATCCAGTCAACCAAAACCAGATCAGGAAGTTCTGCTCGAATAAGGGTGTCGGCCGCGATTGTGTCGGCCGCGCGAAGTACTTTGTGGCCAGCAAAGCTCAGGTTGACTGCGACAAGCTCTGCAATCGCGGGTTCATCTTCAACAACTAAAATAGTACTCGACATAACCGAACTCTATTCCAGCTATATGACATGTCAATGACAAACCCATCCGGCAACAGCCCCGAATCGGCAACCACCCATTTTGGGTTCCAGTCCGTCTCAGAGGGTGACAAGGCGCGTCGTGTCAAGGCTGTCTTTGACTCCGTCGCTCCACGCTACGATCTTATGAACGACCTGATGTCGCTGGGCCTGCACCGGGTCTGGAAGGCCATCGCCATAAGCCAGGCCGCCATTCGTCCTGGCCAGTCAGTGCTCGACCTGGCCAGCGGTACAGGCGACCTCGCGCTTGCCATGGCACCGCGCGTTGGCCCGACTGGACGACTGGTAATGACGGACATTAACCCCAGCATGCTTGCCAGGGGGCGAGATCGGCTGCTCGATGCCGGCTATCCCGTAACGGCCATGGTCTGCGATGCCGAGCAACTGCCATTTGAGGATGCGTCGTTTGATCGGGTCACGCTGGCCTTTGGCTTAAGGAACATGACCCATAAAGACAAGGCCCTTGAAGAACTTTTTCGGGTCTTGCGGCCAGGCGGTAAAGGCCTCATTCTTGAGTTCTCTAAGGTTTTGCCCCCCTTTGAGAAACTTTACGATCATTATTCGTTCAAAGTCTTACCAAGTATCGGCCGTTGGGTCTCAGGTGATGCAAATAGCTACCGGTATTTAGCAGAATCGATTCGCATGCATCCTGGCCCCCAGGAACTGGCAGAGCTTATGCGCCAGGCTGGATTTGAGGTGGTTCGATACCAACAGATGTCGGCGGGTGTAGTGGCAATTCATCAGGGCGTTAAAACCAAATAGGAGATTGAAATGCTGGACGCGTTAATACCCTCAAGGGCTCTTGCCCAAAAAGGAGCTGCCTTGCTTACAGGGCTGCTTGCTATTTTCTCACTTTCCCTTGTTCCAGCCTCTGAGGTAGAGGCCAAGAAATTTGGGGGCGGAATGTCCATTGGGAAACCGGCCCCTATGAAAAAGGCGCCTGCCCCGGCCGCCAATACCCCGGCAAAGCCTAATGCTGCGCAGGCCCCCGGTAGCACCCCAGCAGGCCAGGCGGCGGCAGCCCCTGCTGCAGCCGGTGCTGGCACAGCTGCGGCTGCAGGTGCAGCAACCCGAAGCAGCTGGATGGGCCCCCTGGTTGGCATTGCTGCGGGCTTGGGCCTTGCCGCATTGGCTTCGCACCTAGGTTTTGGCGAGGAGCTGATGAGCCTGCTGCTTATTGGTCTCTTTGTCGTCGCGGCCGTCGTGATCATCCGTCTTGTAATGGCGCGTGGAAGGGCGGGCAACGCCACCGGCATGCCTGAGCCTGCCATGGCACGATCATCGGCAGGGATGGGGGGTGGTTCAATGACTGGAGGGCAGTGGTCTAACCAGCCCGAGTCCGATGCAAAGCCCGTCTCCACACAAGGCTTTGACCGCGCAGCGGGGACTCAGGCCGAATCCGACACCTACCAAGAACCCGCTGCCGCCTCGGCCCAAGACATTTCCGAGGAAGATATTCAGGCCTTCTTGAATGTCGCCCGTCAGCAGTTTATGGCCATGCAACGACTCTGGGACTCTGGCGATCTGAGCCAGATTGAGGCCTTTTGTACGCCCGCCATGGCCCTTGAGATTCAACGTCAGCTGCAAGAGCGTGGCGATACGCCCAATCAAACCTCCGTTGTGCAGCTTGAGCTTGAGTGGCTTGGCCTTGAGTCTGCCCGCGATGACGACGGCGCAGAGCTTGAAGAGGCCTACATTCGGTTCTACGGCCTTGTGCGCGAGGAGTCCGACGGAACGGCTAATGCCTTCGATGAGGTCTGGCTTCTTCAAAAGCGCGCCGACGGCGTCACGGGCTGGCTGCTTGCAGGCATTACCCAGCAGGGCGGTTCAAACTAGCCTGCCATGGTGAGGCAAGGCCTTTTTAATCCGCAATGGCTGGCCTACAGTTGTGCAAGCTTTCTGGGCTGGGTTAACTCCATTATCGAGTCCCGGCCCGAACTCCACGAGGCCTGCCGGCCTCTTGCCGGACGCAGGCTTTGTTTTGTTGTTGACCCGGTTGGCCTTGAGGCCAACCGACTGCAGGCATTTACTGCATTTGAGGCCGATGGCCTTTTGCGCGCCTTAAGCCTTGATGCCTCTTTAAATCATGAGCCCGAGGTCACCATTCATCTTGGGCCGGGGTTTTTTGTTGAGGCGGCCTCAACGGGCATTGCCCAGTTTGCTTCTTCTTTTCTGCCCTTTGGTGCCCTGTCACAAGATACCCAGGCGGCTGGGCCGTCCTTAAAGGGCGTGCGCATCGAGGGCGATGCGGCCCTGGCCCAAAGGCTTATTCCTTTGGTTGAGGGGTTGAAAAACCACCGACCCGAGCTACCCGGTTTCTTAGACTTCCTCAAACCCAAGCCCATGCAGGCCCTTCATGACCCCGAGGCACTGCCTTTTGTTTCTAAGGCTGAGTTGCGACAACAAGCCAGTCGGCTTCGAACCCTGCGCGAGGGCATTGACCGGCTCGATAAAAGGCTTAAGACCGCAACGCCCGCTAGGGTTTAAACGAGGCCTCCACGGCCTCTTTGCCAAGGGCTCCCTGAAGCCGTTTTCCTGAGCTCACAAACGATGTGGGCGTTGCCTGAACGTTGAGCAGCTTGCCGAGCTCTACGATTTTGTTCTGTGGGTAGTTGCAGGGCTCTTTGGCAGCCGCAGGCTCTTTACCCGAGAGCATCCAGTCGTCCCAAGCCTGTTGGCGATCTTTCGCACACCAGGCATTGCGCGAGACCGTGACCGACTCGGGCCGCAGAATAGGGTAGAAAAAGGTGTAAATGGTGACGTTGTCGAGGTCCATTAAGGTGGCTCGAAAACGTCGGCAGTACGAGCAATACGGGTCTTCGAAGACTGCAATGTTGCGCTTGCCCTTGCCGCCATCGCCAGTAACAGTCTTCATGGCGAGCTCAAGTGGAAGGGTCTTGAAGTCAATGCGATTGACTTCCTCAAGCCTGGCCGCCGTTAGGTTTTTGCCCGACTTAAGCTCAATCATCTGGCCTTCAACAATGGCAAAGCTTGCCTTCTCATCGATATAAAAAAGGTCTTGACCAATTTGAACCTCATAAATGCCTGCGATCGGCGTGGTGCCAATTGCAGTGACCTTAAACCGACCACCAAGCCATTGTTCAACTGACTGGTTAATAGCCTGACGTACGCTCGGGCTCACGGCATTGGACTTTGACTGGGCGAAGGCCTGGCCGTGGGAAAGACCGAAGGACAGGCTGACAAGAAGGGCAAGGCTTAAAAGAAGGCGCATGGCATTAGGCTCCGTGAAGGGCAAGTTGAATAAGTTGATGGCGCAGAGGCTGCACCTTCTGAATGGCCCGAAGCCCCAGTTGGCGGCTTCTCTCAAAAAAATGGGGGCCTGGCTGAATAAGCCGCCAGAGGCCATCGATACCCCATTGAACCCTTTGAACACTCTGGTGGCGTTGCGCAGCAAACCGCGCAAGCAGGGCGGGCTCGCCGAGGTCCCTGCTGCCACGTTTGCCCTGCGGCGAAAGGAAGGCATCGAAGGCGAGAAGGTCTTGAAAGCCCAGGTTAAGGCCATAACCGGCCAAAGGATGAACGGTGTGCGCGGCATCGCCCAACAACAGGACTCGCCCAAGACTTGTCTCAGGTACCAGGGTCATGGCAAGCGGGCTTGAGACCCGCGCGCTTGGGTTGCTGAGTTCGCCAAGTCTGTGACCGGTAGCCAGTGTGAGTTCATGGGCAAAGGCGTCGTCGTTGAGTGACTGGAAATAGGCGAGCCTTTCGTTGGGCAGGCTGTAAACCAGGGAGACCTGATGGGGGTCTTTTAAAGGCAACAGGGCAAGAACGGCCCCCTGCTGAAACCACTGCATGGCAACTGCCTGATGAGGGTGTTGGCTTTGAAAGCGGCAGACCAGTGCGGTTTGTTGGTACTGCCTTAGGCCCCAACTAAGACCAAGGCGACGTCGCACCGTTGAGCGCTGACCGTCTGCGGCAAGTACAAGACTGGCCTTGTAAAGCTGCCCGTTGGCAAGGCCCAGCTCGGCAGGTGCACTCGGCCCAGCGCCACCGGGCCGCACCTGATGAAGCGCAGTCTCGAGACGACTTACATTGGCCGGTAGGCTGGCTGGCGAGTCTACCGCTGCAAGCAACTCGGCATGCGAAATAATCGAGGCAAGGCTTTTTTCACCAAGTTCCCGGGCATTTAAGGTGAGGTCAGCCGCTTCGCCCCCCCCGGGCCTGCCAGAGGACTGGCGAATCTCCATGCTCAAAATGGGCTGCGCCTTGTCTTGAAGCGTCTGCCAAAGCCCAAGCTCAGAAAGAAGGCCAATGGTTTGGGGGCCCAAGGCGTAGGCCCGCTGGTCTGCGCCGTCGATGCGCTGCGGGGCCTCTTTTGGACCTGCCCACAGAACATCATGGCCACGCAAGGCCATCAGCCTGGCCGCGCAGCCCGCAACCATGCCACCGCCTGCAACAGCTATGGGCATTGCAGGCGGAGTCACCTAGCCCATTCCTTTCGCAGCAATGTCTTTTCGGTACTGCATGCCATTGAATTGAATGGGACTGATAGCCTGATAGGCGGCTGCCTGCGCCTCCTTCAGCTTGCCTCCAAGGGAGGTTACACAAAGCACGCGACCGCCTGAGCTGACCAGGCCCTCTTCAGAAAGGCTTGTGCCCGCATGAAACACCTTAGTGTCTGCGGTGTCTTTGGGGATGCCGGTAATGGAGTCGCCCAACTGCGGCGCCTCAGGGTAGTGGGCTGCCGCAAGAACCACGCCCACGGCAGGCCTCACATCCCAGAGGCTGTCGGCCAGAGATTCTGCCTGCTCCAACCGCCCATTAATGGCAGCCTCTAGAAGGCCAACCAAGTCCCCCTTCATGCGCATCATGATGGGCTGCGTCTCTGGGTCACCCATTCGGCAATTGAACTCAACCACCTTGGCCTGCTCGTTTTGAATCATTAGGCCCGCATACAAAAAGCCCTTGTAAGGGGTGCCCCCGGCCTGCATGCCCTTGAGCACCGGACGAATCACTTCGCGCATAACCTGTGCATAGACTTTTGGTGTGACCACGGGTGCGGGCGAATAGGCCCCCATGCCTCCAGTGTTTGGGCCGGTCTCGCCATCGCCAATACGCTTGTGGTCTTGACTGGTGGCCAGTGCAAAGGCAGATTTACCGTCGCAGACCACCATAAAGCTTGCTTCTTGTCCTTGAAGGAAATCTTCAATTACAACCCGTGAACCGGCAGACCCCAGCTTGTTGCCCGTGAGCATGTCGGCAATGGCCTGATGGGCTTCTTCGAGGCTGGCGGCGACCACCACACCCTTGCCAGCCGCAAGGCCATCGGCCTTAATCACAATGGGAAGCCCGGGAAAACGTTCGGCCTGTTCCTTGGCATAGTCGCAGGCTGCCGCTGGGTCGGTGAAGGTTTGATAGCCTGCCGTCGGAATGTTGTACCTGGCCATGAACTGCTTGGCGAAATCTTTCGAGGCTTCAAGCTGCGCGGCCGCCTTGCGTGGACCGAAGACCTTGAGCCCCTCGGACTCAAGCCTGTCAACAAGCCCAGCCGCAAGGGGTGCCTCGGGCCCCACCACGGTAAAGGCAACCTCGTTGTCCTTTAAAAAACGAACCAGGCCATCGGGGTCGTTTACGGCATCAAGGGCAACATTCTCAAGATCGGGCTCGGTGGCGGTGCCGCCATTACCCGGTGCCACGTAGACCTTTTGCACACGCGGTGACTTTGAAAGACGCCAGGCCAAGGCATGCTCGCGGCCACCGCCGCCAATGACCATGAGCTTCATAGCGTCACCACGTTGGTGTAGACGTCCTGAACATCATCGAGCGACTCCAGGGCATCAAGGAGTTTCTGCATTCTTTCGCCATCCTCGCCTTCAAGCTCGGTCTGCGTCTCAGGCCGCATGGTGACCTCCGCAAGCTCGGGCTCAAGCCCTGCAGCCGCCATTGCCTGGCGCACTTGTGCAAGGCTGGCGGGGCCCGTCAACACCTCAATGGATCCATCGTCGTTCACCAGGACATCGTCGGCACCAGCCTCAAGTGCTGCCTCCATTACGTCGTCTTCCGAGCGGCCAGGCGCAAAGAGCATCAGGCCACAATGCTTGAAAAGGAATGCCACCGAGCCATCGGTCCCAAGGTTTCCCCCGTGCTTGGAAAAGGCGTGACGCACCTCGGCCACGGTTCGAGTGCGATTGTCGGTAAGGCAGTCCACTATCACCGCAGCCCCACCAATGCCGTAGCCCTCGTAACGAATCTCCTCGTAGTCGACCCCTTCCAGTTGGCCTGCCCCGCGTTTAATGGCGTCCTGGACCTTGTCTTTGGGCATGTTGGCATCGCCCGCCTTATCCATGGCAAGCCGAAGCCTCGGGTTGGTTGTTGGGTCTGCCCCGCCAAGCTTGGCGGCAACGGTGACCTCTTTAATAATGCGTGTAAAAATTCGGCCACGCTTTTCATCCTGACGACCCTTGCGGTGCTGAATATTGGCCCATTTGGAATGCCCTGCCATGGTCTTAACGGACCCTCCCTGCTGCTTTGTTTAACATCTGTTCTCAATTGCTTGAGAGGTGATCTGCGTGGTTTCCGCAGCCACTCTGTAGGCGCAATGATTCCAAAACACGAAGTGTAACGGTCTTTGAATGGGCATTAGGCCCTCCATTCCGTGCGGTGTAGGGCGCCCCCAAGCAGGATCAAGCAGAATGTTGACATGACGCCGCCAGCCATCGAAGACCGCACCATCAGCCTATCCCGAAGCCTTACCTCCATTGCCAGGCTCTACGGGCCCAAAGCCATTGAATTGCTTGGTCGCTCCCATGTTGCGGTGGTGGGCTTGGGCGGGGTTGGATCGTGGGCGGCAGAGGCCCTTGCGCGCTCGGGCCTTGGGGCGTTAACGCTTATCGACAGCGACCACGTCTCGCAGTCCAATCTGAATAGGCAGGTTCAGGCGATGCAGGCAAGCCTCGGACGGTCGAAGGTCGATGCGCTAAGCGAACGACTTTTGGGCATAGGCCTGCCGTTGCAGATCCACCGCGTCGATGCCTTTCTTTGCGAAGACAACATAAGCCAGCTTCTTGCAACAGGACCCGATTTTTGGATTGACGCCTGTGATGATCGCAAAGCCAAGCAGCTTCTTATTCAAGCCTTACCTGCAAGGCAGCGCGCCCTTCGGCTCGTTGTCTGTGGTGCCGCAGGGGGTAAGACCGATCCAACACGCATCCGCCGAGATGATCTCTCAAAGGCAACACACGACCCGCTCTTGGCCCGCCTTCGCTCTGAGCTTCGTCGGGTCGTAGCCGCTAAAAAGCCCTTGGCGAGGCTTGATGTTCAGGTGGTCTACAGCCAAGAGCCAGTAAGACGGCCCGTCGAGGCCGAAGGGCTGATGCCGCAGGCTCCCGCGGGTCTTTCAGCCGGGGGTTATCTCGCCTGCGCGGGCTATGGATCCAGTGTGGCTGTAACAGCCAGCATGGGCATGGCGGCTGCCGCCTTTGCCATTGAATGTTTACTTAGGCGTTCGGTGTGCCCGAGTCTTTATGGGCGAGGGCCGTAAGCGCGTTTTTCACCTTTGCGAGTTCGGCCCGTGCCTCGGGGGTAAAGGCGTCGACCTGCCGTGAGAGGTCGTCAAATAGCGACCCAAGGGCGGGGTCTGGAATGTCGTTTGTGGGCCTGTGGCTTTTTGCCGTGAAAGACGCCGCGCCCGATGGGTTTGAACTGTCGTGAGGAGACCCCCGCGCAATGGCAGGGTCAACCCGTTGCTCAATCGAGGCTGGGCTGTTTGCACGGGTTGCGCTTGGCCCAAGGCTGGTAGACTCCGACAATGAATGCTGCCTGGCCCTTTTTTTGCCAAGCATCCAGGCACTAACGGTTGTCAAGACCCAGAGCCCGGTTATGAGTAGCCAGGCGGCAAGAATGGCCTCGGATGAGACGGTTGGTTCTGTTGTGAGTGCCCAAGTTTCGGTTGCGAAGCTTGACCATGGCAGGCTGCCTAGCCAAGACAAAGACCCGGCATTGACGTTGGATCGTTCCCCGACAACCACAAAAAGGGTAACAAGGTTGAGACCTAAAACAATACGATTCAACATAAGACCTTTACAGTAGCATCAATTTCAATGCGAACAGTTTTTTACTTAGCGGCCTATGGACAATAAATTTGAGCTTCCTCGAGAAGGGGTTCGTATCTACGACCCAAAATCGGGCTGGCAAGATTCCGTCAACAAAACAAGCGACCCTGCGCGTGAAGCCAGTCAGGTTAAGCCTTCCGAACACCAGGCATTTCAAGGCCAAGACGAGCCCAGTGATGACGACGAGCGGGACCATTACGAGGACGAGACACTTCACGAAAACGAGCCTCTCGCAGAGAACGAGCTTGACGAGCGCGAACTTGACGAGCACGAGATCGAAGAGGCTCAAAACCGGCAGCACCAGTCACAGGCGGAAGACTCCTTCCAGGTCGAGGACCGGGACGAGTTACTCGACCCTCGCGAGGACGATCGCCAGCAGAGTTCTATGCAATCGCCTTTTCAGGCGCAGCCCCAAGGTCAATCCCATTCACCCGAGGCCTTCGCAGCAGAGGCCCTGCGCTCACTTTCTGACAACCTGTCGTCTGCCGGTTCGCTGGCTGGCTACTCGGGCCCCTCGCGGGGTACGCCGGCTGCAGGCCTCGTCCCTCAGGGCCAGGCCGCGGCGTTGGCCAAGGTTGGCGATTCGCTTGATGGGCTCTTTACCGTCATTCAACGCTCGACCCTTGCGAACAGCGTGGACGGATCGGCGCCAAGCTGGCGCGATGTTGCCAACATAAGCCGCCATCTTGAGGGGCGACTCAACACGCGTCAGGAATTACTTAAGGAACTCACGAAAGTTGATCGTGAGATTCGTGACACCCGTGACGATCTTCTCCTCACACTAAAAGCCTTAAGCGAGTTTGAGCAACAAAACCTTCAGGCTGCGTCGATGCGGGCGAGCATTAGTTCGGTGGCCGCCCGCGTGATCGCCAAGCGTTTTGAGGAGCCCGGAGACAACTAAGGCCGCTGGGCGGACTATTAAGCCTCGCTGGCCTGGGTCTGGTGGCCCGGGCTTTCTCCCGGACGGTCTTGCTGCGAGGAACTATTGGACCGCGAAGCTGCCGAGGTCGTTGCTCCTCCCGCGCTCGAACCGAAGCCAGGCGCCGCATAGGCTTTGGGTACGAGGGCCAAAGGCGGCTTGGGTTTGCGGAAACCTGCAACCTGCAGCGAGTCCTGTGCCTGGCCTTGGCTGGTGTCGGAGTTTGAGACGGCTGCGACCGACTGTTGCTGTTCCTCTTCTTTTTTCAGCGCATGACGCAGCCAGGGTTTGTCCTCACGACTACGCAGAGGGTTGCGGGCCGAGGCGGCAAGCGTGCTTGGGTAGCCGGCACGAATAACGGTTTTCTCTGCCGAGGCATTGCGCTCGGCCTTCGATATTTCCACTCGATACTTCAGGAAGGAATGCAGCAAAGGGTTCTGTGCCTCCGTGGCCTTGTCCCGCTTGCCGTTCTTCGCATGATGCAATTCAATCGACTGGTCGATTGCACGGGAAAAGGACATAAAGGACGCCTGCAGACGATTATTCCGGTGGCGCACCAAAAACTGCTTGGCAAAGGCGCGTCGCGCGTCAATGGAGTCGAGAATGGGCGGCGTCAGCACAAAAGAAAAAGGGAACTCTTCGGAGTACCGATGGACTGCACTGGTCTGATCTGTCCTTACCCGGCTGGGAACAATTACGAGGGTTGGGTGGTAACGCGTGGACTCAAAGACCCACTGGTGACGCTTGGCGAACTCCACCGTTGTAATTAACTCCACATCGGAGACTGCTGTGGGCAGAACCACCAGGTCGAACTCGAATAAAAGCTCGCTGTTAAGAAAGTCGTTCCAGGTGAGGTCTGCAATCACAATGTCGGTGTCAGGCTCGAGCCGGCGCATGACGCGACGCGATTCGATGACGACGCGGTTAAAGCCTCCCGTCTTTGGAACCTGGAACTGTTCGACGCGAATGGCGTCGGGAGCGTTTTCCTTTTGTACCTCTTTGACCCAACGTGTTGAGGACCCTTGGCTATCAAAGTCAAGCAATGTGGTGCGAAGCTTACGAATAGAGGCAAAGTACCGACTCAGATTGGCTGAGATGGTGCTTTTGCCCACACCGCCCTTCTGGTTGGTGATGAGGATACGAATCATCGTTAGCCCTAACTCATTGAAAAATAGAAAATACTGCCCTGCAAACCACGTTTGGTGTCTTTAAAATCGGATGGGGAACCTAAAACTATAGGTGCTCAACTGGAGTTTGTAAAAGTGAGTGCGAAGACAAGGGACTTCGGCCCGTTGGGGTTATAATTCGGCGCTTGGCCAAGTAGCTCAGTCGGTAGAGCAGAGGACTGAAAATCCTTGTGTCGGTGGTTCGATTCCGCCCTTGGCCACCATTTTCTTTATTTCTCGGTCGCCACGCAGCAAGGACTATTGATTACGGGCGGAGTGGGACGACGGGGCTCAGTTTTGTTGGCCGTAAGTCTTACGCCTGAACAAGAGGTTGCGGCCCACACCGACCTGGACGAGAAAAACCACAGGCTGCAGCATTCTAATTCCCTCAGGAAGGCGTCAAACTGAGGTGTGATTAAGAACAAATTGAATGAAATTCACGCGCCATTTTTTTGGGCCTTGGCCGCAGCCACTTTTTTAGGCTCCTCGGGCCTCGCATTTGGTCAGGCACTAGGCGAGGGCTTTGAGCCCGACTCCAGTGCCTTGCAGGATGTTGAAGTTCGTGCACAGCGCCCCAACGATCTTCAGCAACGACGGCTTTCCAATGCCTCGAAAACCGTGGTGGGCCGGGAAGAAATCCAAAAGTACGGGGACACCAGCCTTGAAGATGTGCTGCGTCGCCAACCCGGGGTCACGATACCCTCGGGCGGTGGCAATCCAAGGCTGCGTGGCATGGCCGAGGGCTACACCCAAATTCTTATCGATGGTCAGCCTGCAGGCCGAGGATTCACCGTTGATTCCATTCAGCCCGAGCAGGTTGAGCGTATGGAAATTATTCGCGTGCCGACCGCAGAGACAGGCGGTCAGGCCGTGGCAGGCAGCCTCAACATCATTACCCGCGA
>JAURFZ010000129.1 GCA_030834045.1 Burkholderiales bacterium | reverse complement strand
CAAACAAAGAAATACCCTTTACCCCCTCGGGCGCATCAGGAAGTCGGGCAAGCACCAGATGAATGATGTTCTCGGTTGGGGCGTGGTCCCCGTAGGTAATATAAATTTTCGTGCCATGAATGCAGTAGCCAGGCTCGCCTGAAGGCCCTGATTGATTCAACGGCCAGGCCTTGGTGGTAACAGCCGCAAGGTCGGAGCCTGCCTGCGGCTCGGTTAGGTTCATGGTGCCTGCCCACTTCCCCGAAACCATTTTGGGCAGATAAAGGCGCTTTTGGGTTTCGCTGCCATGGCGCTCAAGGGCATGAATAGCCCCTGCAGTAAGCATGGGGCACAGGGCAAAGGACATGCAGCTTGCGTTCCACATCTCGTTTACCGCAGCCGCCACAAGCTGGGGAAGCCCCTGACCAGTGTGCTCAACTGAACACGAAAGCCCATTCCAGCCCGCCTCAACGAACTGGCTGTAGGCCTGCTTAAACCCTGGCGGGCAGCGAACCTCACCCTGGGCATCGACCTGGGCGCCTGATTGATCCCCCACCACATTCAAAGGCGACAAGACCTCTTGCGAGAACCGCGCAGCCTCGGACAAAACCGCCTCGGCAAGACTGGGCTCGAGATCGCCCTGGCCGGGAAGCGCCGCCACCTGATCGAAGGCACAGAGCTCGGTGACCACAAACTGCATGTCTGTCAGAGGGGCTTGGTAGTCGGCAGGCATTGCAGGCTCCTTAAGGGCTAAATTTTTTCGGTGAGCTGTGGAACAACCTCGAACAAATCGGCAACAAGCCCGTAGTCAGCGACTTGAAAAATAGGCGCATCGGGGTCTTTGTTAATAGCAACAATCACCTTGGAATCTTTCATGCCCGCAAGATGCTGAATAGCACCCGACATGCCAATAGCAATGTAGAGGTTGGGAGCGACAACCTTGCCCGTCTGACCCACTTGGTAATCGTTGGGCGCATAGCCTGCATCGACGGCCGCACGCGAGGCACCAAGGGCTGCACCGAGCTTGTCGGCAAGTGGCGTTAGAACGGCCTGGTACTGCTCGGCAGAGCCCAACGCCCGGCCACCCGAGACCACCACCTTGGCAGAACTCAGCTCGGGCCGTTCGGACTTTGAAAGCGCCTGCGAGACAAAACGGCTTAGGACGGCAGGATCAACGGCTTGAACGGCTGCGATAGCCGCAGGTTCTGCACCGGATACAACCGCCTCGAAGGCTGTGGTTCGAGCAGTAACAACAAGCACAGGGTCGATGGACTGCACTGTGGAAATGACATTGCCCGCATAAATGGGCCGCTCAAAGGTGTCGTGGCTAATGACCTTAGTGATATCGGAGATGGCCGCCACGTTAAGCATGGCAGCAAGCCGCGGCGCGAGGTTTTTACCCATAGTGGAGGACGGCAAGACAACAGCACGCAGGCCATCTGCCTTGTGACCTGCCGAGGCATCAGATGCCAAGGCAGGGTCGAGCGTATGGATTAAATGCAGCGCCTGGCTTGCTAGGGCCTCGGCAATGGGCTCGGCATGCGCAGGCCCATCGGCAAGCCAGACCTGATGAACGCCCTGGCACCGGGCGGCCTGGTTGGCCGCCTGCTCGGCCTGGTGCCCTGCCACTAAGACATGCAGTTCAAGGACCTGCGGCGCACTGGGGTGCGATGCCTGGGCCTTTGCCAGCGCTGAGGCAGCTGAAATGGTGTTCAGGGTTGAGGCCGCAAGGGCCTTGTGATTGTGTTCGGCGACGACGAGCAGTTTCATGGCTTAAATAACCTTTGCTTCGTTTTTTAGTTTCTCAATAAGTTCATCCACCGAGGCCAGCTTGACCCCCGCCGCGCGGCCGGCCGGTTCGGCCACCTTCAGCTGTTGAAGACGTGGTGCCAGATCAACGCCTAAGGATTCCGCCTCAATGGATTCGATGTCCTTTTTCTTTGCCTTCATGATGTTGGGCAGGGTGACGTAGCGCGGTTCATTCAGGCGCAGATCGGCCGTCACAATGGCCGGAAGCTGAACCGCGATGGTCTGCAACCCGCCATCGACCTCACGCGTGACCAGCGCATGATCGGGCTGAAGATCAACCTTGGAAGCAAAGGTAGCCTGCGGCCAGTTCAAAAGGCCTGCAAGCATCTGGCCGGTCTGGTTGCAGTCGTCATCGATGGCCTGCTTACCCATAAGAACAAGCTGAGGCGCCTCACGGACAACGAGTGCCTGAAGAATTTTGGCCACACCCAGCGGCTGCAACAAGGCTTGACTCGTTACCAGAATGCCGCGGTCGGCCCCCATGGCGAAGGCTGTACGCAGCACGTCTTGGCTTGCCGCTGTTCCGCAAGTCACTGCAATAATTTCGGTAACTTTGCCCTGTTCCTTAAGCCGAACCGCCTCTTCAACGGCAATCTCATCGAAGGGATTCATACTCATTTTGACATTGGCAATGTCGACATCGGAGCCATCGGTTGCAATACGCACTTTGACGTTGTAATCAACAACACGCTTTACGGTAACCATGACCTTCATATGCTTAAGATTCCTTTAATGAGTCCTTGTAAATCAATGGCCGTCTGAGCATTGTCATGCTGCTTTAAACGTCATAATGGAATTTTAGAATTGTCCCATGAATAAACTTGAGTCCGAGATTCATTATGCGCCGCTGCCTATGCCTGCGGCAGGCGAACTTCAACAGGTGGCCAAGGGTGTTTATTGGCTGAGAATGCCGCTGCCCTTTGCCCTTGACCATATTAATTTGTGGCTCGTTGAAGATACCCTAGATGGCCGCGAGGGCTTCACCGCCATCGACACTGGCATTTCAAACGACGACACCAAGGCCCTTTGGCAGCAGATTGCCAAGTCGTATTTCAAGGGGCGTCCCCTGCTTCGCGTCGTCTCGACCCATATGCACCCCGACCATGTCGGGTTGGCTCACTGGCTTTGCCAAGGCATGCCGGGCCCAGAGGGCCAGGCGCAGTTCGAATGGCGGCCCCCACTGGCCATGACTCTTGGCGAATATGCCACAGCGAGGCTCTGGTCGTCTCGCGCTCTTGCCGAGGAGACCCGCCAGGCACCCGATGCCCAGGCCACCAGCATGGCCGAGCACTTTCGACGCCATGGTATGACCAACCAAGACGATTACGCCAAGGCCCAAAAACGTGATGGTTTTTATGGGAGTATGGTGCCAAGCCTGCCCCTTAACTACCAACGGTTACTTCCCCACAAACCCCTCGCAATTGCCGGGATGACCTGGGACATTATTATTGGTCATGGGCACTCCCCCGAGCATGCCGCGCTCTTTTGCAAAGACTTAAACCTGCTTATATCGGGCGACATGGTCTTGCCACGTATCTCAACCAACATGTCGGTCTGGGCCACCGAGCCCGACGCAGACCCTCTAGGCCTCTACCTCGACTCGCTGCGACGCTTTGAGTATCTGCCCGAGGACTGCCTCATTCTGCCCTCGCATGGCAAGCCCTTTGGCGGTGAAAGGCTCGAGACATCGGGGGGGCTACACACCAGGCTGCGCCAGCTTCACGAGCATCACGATGAGCGGCTCTCAGAGGCCCTAGCCTTTTGCCAAACCCCAAGAACAGCGGCCCAGGTGCTGCCTGTTCTTTTCCCACGCGCCCTTGACTTTCATCAGTTCACCTTTGCCATGGGCGAAACGCTTGCCCATCTGAACCGGCTCTGGCATGCCCAGTCCGTTCGTCGAGACTGCACAGAGGGTGTGTTTTATTTCCAGGCGGCTTAGTTCTCGCTGGTAAACATCAGCTCTCAAAACCATGCTCGGGGCCGGGGTAAACACCCGAGTTCACTTCCGAGACAAAAAGCGTAATGGCGGCCTGGATGTCTGATGTCTGGGCAAGGTAGTTCTTTACAAAACGCGCCTTGCGGCCCGGGGTTAAATTCAGAATGTCGTAGACCACCAAGACCTGGCCTGTGACATGAGGGCCCGCGCCGATGCCAATGGTGGGAACGGTTAACGCGGCAGTTAGCTGGGCAGCAAGGGGGCTTGGAATAAGCTCAACCAAGACAATGTCAGCACCCGCCTTTTCAAGCAGCCTGGCATCGGCTACAAGGGCCTCTCCCGCAGCGCCTCTTCCCTGAACCATATAGCCGCCCAAGGCGTAAACAGACTGCGGCGTAAGCCCAAGATGCGCACAGACAGGAATGCCGCGCTGGGTAAGAAACGATACGGTAGGGGCAAGCCATGCGCCGCCCTCAAGCTTGACCATCTGGGCGCCAGCCTGCATCAGCTGGGCCGCATTCTTAAAGGCCTGTTCGGCTGAGGCCTGGTAGCTTGCAAAGGGCATATCAGCGATGATCATGGACAACGGAGCAGCCCGAGCAACACAGGCGGTGTGATAGCGGATGTCATCAAGGCTTACTGGAAGGGTTGAGGTATGACCCTGAATAACCATACCCAGCGAGTCCCCCACCAAGAGCATG
>JAURFZ010000128.1 GCA_030834045.1 Burkholderiales bacterium | reverse complement strand
TTTTAACAAATTTCTAAGCTTTGCCAGCTATCCTTATGAAATTATAACTTGAAAATACGTTTAGGCTTTTTATGGCGGTATTGAATCGGCTTCAGGTCGAGGCCGAGTACGAAGGCCAAAGAATCGATAATTTTCTGTTGCGGCACTTTAAAGGGGTGCCCAAGACGCGTATTTACCGCATGCTTCGAACCGGCGAGGTACGCGTTGATGGCGCCCGCACACGCCCTGAGCAACGGCTGTTGGCTGGGCAGTGGCTGAGGCTACCACCCGTAAGGGTACCGGAGCCTCAGCAAGCGGACTCCGAGGAAAGGCTGGGGTCGGCAGTTGTTCTGGTTGAAAGGATCGAGCGCGTCTATGAGGCCAATGGGCTTCTTGCCGTCAATAAGCCGGTGGGCCTGGCGGTGCACGGGGGCAGCGGCATTTCGCTTGGCCTGGTCGAGGCCTTTCGTGCCTGTGGTCAGTGGGGGTCGAGCCTCGATCTGGTCCATCGGCTTGACCGTGAGACCTCTGGCCTGCTTTTTCTTGCAACCAAGAGGGTAAGCCTGCTTAACCTGCATCGGCAGATTCAGGCGGGGCGATTTCGAAAGCACTACCTAGCGCTGGTGAAGGGCGCCTGGCAACAATCGGGGCTTGCAAGCCTGCGCGACTCGCTTGTCAAAGAGCTGCACCCGGGTGGGGAGCGGCATGTAAGGCCGGCCCGCGACGGTGAGCAAGGCCAGGCCGCCATGACCCAGGTTAAGGCCTTGTGCACCTGGGAGCACGACCAGCTCGGCCCTTTAAGTCTGCTCGAATGCCAGCCTGTCACGGGTCGTACCCACCAGATTCGCGTTCACCTTGCCTCTTCATGCTTTCCTATTGTGGGCGACCCAAAGTACGGCGACCCCCGCTTTAACCACCAGGTGCAGGCTTTAACCAAGGTCTCCCGCATGTTTCTGCATGCCTGGAAGGCCTCCTTTGATTCCGAATTGGCTCGCGAGCGTGTTGCGGCTGAGCCAGGAAACGACTGGCAAAAAGGCCAGCAAAAACTTGGCTGTCCCTGGAAGCCCAGGCCAGTTGCAGACCGAGCAGACACAACAGAAATGCCCCTAATTAATCCCTAAACCTATGACACCTACATCACTCATCATTTTCGACTGGGATGGCACTGTCGTCGATTCCACCATGACCATTGCCCAGGCCATCCAACGATCTTGCGAGGATCTAGCGCTAAAGGCGCCAAGTCTGGAGGCGTCGAAGTACGTCATTGGACTGGGTCTGCAAAGCGCGCTGAGCCATGTTGCCCCCGAGCTGCCCAAGGAGCGCATTCCCGAGCTTGTCGAGCGGTTTCGGCACTATTACTTAGCTAGCGATCAGTTTCTGAAGCCCTTTGAGGGTGTGGTTGGTCTGCTTGACTGGATGCACAAGGCGAACCATCCCCTGGCTGTGGCAACAGGCAAGTCGCGCAAGGGGCTTGAGCGAGCCCTTGATGCAACGGCCACGCGGTTTTATTTTGCGGCAACGCGCTGCGCAGACGAGTCTGACCCCAAGCCCAGCCCCACCATGGTCTACGAGTTATGCGAGGAACTCAATATCGACCCGGTTGAGGCCTTGGTCATCGGCGATACCAGCCATGACCTTGAGATGGCTGCCGCAGCCGGCGCAAGCGCTGTAGCCGTCACTTATGGCGCGCACCCAAGAGAACACCTCGAGGCCTTCAACCCCTTGGCCTGCCTGTCCTCAGTTTCCGAGCTTGATTTATGGCTTCGCCAAAGGCTCAATGCCAGCTTTACGCAGTAGGTCGGTTAAGGCAATTAAGGGAAGTCCAATAAGCGCCGTGGGGTCCTCCGATTGCATCTGCGCAATTAGCGCAACCCCAAGCCCTTCCGACTTGGCTGCGCCCGCGCAGTCGAGTGGGAGCTCTTTATGCACATAGTTTGAAATAAGGCTGTCAGAGATCTTGCCTGAATCAAGCCATCGAACACGCGTGGTGACACAGCTTTGGCTTAGGATCCCGTTCGCATCCACCAGGCAGACCGCGGTCTCAAAAAGCGTTGTCTTTCCCCGCTGAAATTGAAGCTGCTCGATGGCGGCCTCGATACTGCCAGGCTTGCTCAGAAACCGCCCTTCGCAGACTGCAACCTGATCGCTTCCAATAACGATGCGCCCAGGCCTTGAACCTGCCACTGCCTGTGCCTTGGCCTGAGCAAGCAAACCGGCTAACTCACGTGCACTGACAGCTTGATAGCCAGTCTCATCAACGCCCGGGGCCATGGTCTCAAAGCCAAGCCCCAGCCTGGTAAGGAGTTCAGCCCGGTACCGACTGGTTGATGCAAGAATGATGGTAGCCACCCCGGTATCATCTCATCCATGACGAGTCCTGTTGTTCTCTGCCCTAATTCCGATGGCCTGTTGCCGATATCTTTGCAGCGGTTGATGGAGCGATTCCCCCATGGGGTCAAGGCGTCGCTGACCATTGCCGAGCCACAGCTGAGTCGGCTTGCCGAGGCCTCAATCAGCCTTCTAGAGCCGCTTGCGGTCAGCATGGCATTTGATGGCCAAGGGCAACTCGAGCTCTCTTTTCATGCCGTAGTGCGCTCAGAATGCTTGCGCTGCAGAAAGCCTGTTGATCGTCGGCTTGAACTCTCACCCGCAGTCTTGCTTTTTGAGACGGCGCAAGAGGCCGACAGTGCCATGATGAGCGACCCTGACGTCGATGCCATCTCGACCCAAGACCAGCGTGGCATTGCAGAGCTTGTTGAAGACGAGATTTTTCTTGAAATGGGCCATGGGTTCGCGCATACCGAATGCCAGGCCACGGTAGAGGCTCAAACCAACCGGCCCAACCCATTCCAAGATCTGGCGCACCTTCTTTCTATGAAAAAACCTTCCTAAACCGCTATAATCGAACGGTTTTCTGTCAGGCAACCACGTTATTTACGAATAGAGACACACCATGGCCGTTCAACAAAACAAGAAATCTCCCTCGAAGCGGGGCATGCATCGCTCGCACGATTTTTTAAAAGGTCCAGCCATTGCGGTGGAGCCGACCACGGGCGAAGTTCATCTCCGACATCACATCAGCCCGTCGGGCTTTTACAAGGGCAAGCGCGTTGTGCAGCCCGAGGCTGTAAGGGATACCAGCTCGGAATAGTCGGTGGGGCGTACGGTAATAGCCCCAGGCTGGCCCAGTTGTCAGCAGACATTCGGTTTATTTAATTTCTCGCAGCGGCCTTTCTTCATGGCCAGCTTCCAATGACTTCCCCTGTTCGTCTTGCGGTTGACTGCATGGGTGGCGACCATGGACTACCGGTTACCCTGGCCGCATGCCTTGAGTTTCTTCAACGCGACCTGAATGCAAGCCTTTTATTGGTTGGTCGTGAACCCGATATCCGTGCATCCGTGCTCTTTGCGCGCCTTCAGGCGAGCACTCGGGTTGAAATTGTTCATGCCCCTGAGCTTGTCGAGATGAGCGATCCACCTGCGGTGGCCTTGCGTTCCAAGCGGCAGTCGTCCATGCGACTCGCCTTCGAGCAGGTCAGCCTAGGCCATGCCCACGGCGCGGTTAGTGCGGGCAACACCGGCGCGCTTATGGCCATTTCCCGTAACGTCTTGAAAACCATTGAGGGTATCGACAGACCAGCCATCGCCACGTTTATCCCCAATCGCAGCGGTTCTTCAACCCTTATGCTTGACTTGGGTGCAAACGTTGACTGCTCTGCTGAGCATCTTGCTCAGTTTGGCCTTATGGGGTCGGCCTTAGCTATGGCCATGGGTGTCGAGCAACCTCGTGTTGGCCTTCTTAACGTGGGCGAGGAGGTTATTAAAGGCAACGAGCTGGTTAAACAGGCAGCCGAGCAGCTTCGTCAAATGCCTATTCATTTCATTGGAAATGTTGAGGGTAACGACGTGTTTAAGGGCGTTGCCGATGTTGTTGTCTGTGATGGGTTTGTCGGTAACGTTGCACTCAAAACCTCTGAAGGTGTCGCGCAAATGTTGGGTGCCTTTCTCAAAGAAGAGTTTCGTCGCAGCCTTTTCAGCCGTCTTGCTGCGCTTATTGCCTCGCCGGTTCTGCGTGCGTTTGTTCGCCGTGTCGACCACCGTCGCTACAACGGTGCTGTCTTACTCGGTCTTCGTGGTGTGGTTGTTAAAAGTCACGGATCTGCAGACGCTTATGGGTTTCGGCATGCGCTTGATCGGGCCGCAGAGGCTGCTCGGCATCGTCTTGTCGAGCGCATTACCGAGTCGCTTGCCGCGCGTTCAGGGCTCGTAAACGCCTAAGCCCCGTACGTCTTACACTGCACCCCTATGGTTTCTCGCACCTACTCAGCAGTTATTGGAACAGGGGGGTATCTGCCTGGTGAACCCGTTTCGAATCAGGCCATGGTCGATCGGTTAGGGGCTCTTGGCCTTGAAACCAGCGACGAATGGATACGGGAACGAACGGGCATTGAGCAGCG
>JAURFZ010000127.1 GCA_030834045.1 Burkholderiales bacterium | reverse complement strand
CTTCCTCACGGGCCTTCATCACAGCGCATTCAGCAATATGCGCGCAGCGATGACCAAGGCAGTTCTCCATGGTCGAGGTTACTGTTGGCATTAGTCCGGGGTGACGGCTAATGGGGTCAAAGCCGCTTAGATCCCCGTCGGGTGACGCCCTAGAGAACTCGGCAAGTTGATGAAGCAGGCTCTGCTCCTGCAGGTTAAAGCCAAGCTGCCCGCCAAGCGCACGATTGAGCCGATGGGCACAGACGTAGTTCGACCGACCTTTAAGGCGCGCCACTTTCACCGGCCTGCCCATGACCTCTGCAAGCCGAGGCAGGTCACGGTTGTAGAGTTGGTCTTGCAGGGTTTTGCTTGCCGTCGATATAACAACTGTGGAGCCTGCCGTAAGCGCAGGAATAAGGTAGGCGAAGGTTTTACCAATACCTGTTCCTGCCTCAGCAATGAGTGACTCGCGGTTAACGAGACAGCTTAAGATGGTTCTGGCTAAACGGTGCTGCTCATGCCTATACCGGAACTCTCGTGATGAGCTCAACAACAACCCATCAGGCCCAAGGTAGGTGTCGATAAGGGCTTCGAGATCCTGATAAGGGGTCTGCTTAAGCCTATCTCGCCCCTCAGGCTGGTTCATTCGGTGCGTTCAGGGACGCAAGGTAGGATATTTGGTCTTTCAGCTGAAGCTTTCTTTTCTTAAGACGACGCAGTGCAAGGTCGTCTGATGGGGCCCCTTCGTCTTGAAGCGACTCAATTAACTGATCAAGCTCCCTGTGTTCGGCTTCAAGTTCTAGGAGACGAATTTGGCCGGTTCGAATGTCATTCATTATCCTAATCTAACCGAACTTTGTCTGAAGCGAAAGGGCTTGGCTCGGCTACAGGCGTGACAGTTGTGCCCTGACGGTCTTTGCGGGCTGCATCGGCGTCCAGCCGCTGCCGATAACGAACATCGGCGTCGATCTGCCGTATATCTCTACGCAAAAGCTCTTTTGCAAGCCCGTATTGACGCCGTGCCTGGGCTGCATCACGCCGAAGTTCGTTGAGGCAGGCAGCAGAGATGAACTTGGATAAACAGACCTGCTCACGCGCAGAGAATTCGCCGAGCTGGTTCTGATAGTCACGATCGAAAAAGCCTAGGCTTTCATTAAGAGCCTTGACCCGGTCCCTCTCTTGGGCGGTGAACCCTTCGGTAGCAAAAGTTATGGCAGCTAGGGTTAGGCCCATAAGAAGGACAAGACCGTTAAGCGTCCGAAAAGCGATGATTTGATATGGGACCATTAGAACTGGCTAAGGGTTGCGCGGTGGCCAAGCCTTAGGTATCGCTCCGTTCGCATTTCGGTTAGACGACTCACAGTTCTTTCAAACTCTCCAGATAGTGGGCCCTGCGGGTACAAGGATGAGGGGTCCGCTCGCGCAGACACAGCAAGTCTAACGCGATGATCGTAAAAAATATCAATAAGCCAGGTCAGCCTTCGGGCCTCAGAGAATTGCGCGCTTGAGAGCGGTTCAAGGTCTTCAAGCAGGATAAACGCGTAGCGTTCAGCCAGCCAGAGGTAGTCATGCATTGAACGTGGCCCGTCGATCAGGGTTGAGGCCTTAAACCAAATGGCAGTGGCCGATTTCTTCTCAAAGGCAACGTTTCGACCTTCGATCTCAAGGCTGCCTTTCTCCTCGACGGGTGATCCCGCCGCATGATCGAAAAGCGTCCTGAGTGTTTGCGAGACCACTCCGGTATGGCTTACCTGGTAGAAGCCCTCTGGCTTTATAAAATCCAGCCTAAGCCAGTCGTCCTGGCTATTCTTTGCAACGGAGATTCGATTACCAATCCCGCTTCCCTCTGTGCTCATGACTCCGCGTCGGTAGTCCATACCAGGGCCAAGACCAACAATCTCCTGATTATGTTCAAGCATGGCAATGGCAGGAAGAAGTCGATCTCGATGCAGGCAATCGGGGTAAAGCCCAGAGGGAGGGTAGTTTGATGTCATAACAAAACCAACACGGGCATCGACCAGAGCCTGAAGAAGCCGTTGAAGAATCATGGCGTCAGCAATATCCGAGATATGAAACTCGTCAAAGCAGATTAATCGATAGCGTCGCGCCACACGCAGGGCCACTTCGGCTAAGGGGTCCTCGGTGCCCTTAAGGTCGTGCATTTCCGTGTGCGTAGCACGCATAAAGGCATGGAAGTGGACCCTAAGCTTGCGCTCGATTCCAACAACCTGGTGGAAGGCGTCCATGAGAAAAGTCTTGCCCCGCCCCACACCACCCCAGAGGTAGACACCTCGCGGTATAGGGGGATGAATGAAAACACGTGCGAGGCGACCACCACGCTGGGCCTTGTAATGCTGCCAGTCCGAGGCGCAACGTTCGAGTGCGGCAAGGCCAATGCGTTGACCTGCGTCAAACAACTGCCCTTCTGCTCCTAGACTCTCTTGGGCTGCCTTCTGAACGGGCCCCATAACTAGGCCTACATATTAAGCGCGCGTTTATCGACCGCAAGTGCCGCCTCACGCATCACCTCGGATAGCGAGGGGTGTGGATGACAGACGCGGGCAATGTCTTCGGCCGATGCTTTAAACTCCATAGCCACCGCAGCCTCACTAATAAGATCAGACGCCGCGGCAGAGACAATATGCACACCAAGCAGTTCGTCGGTCTTGGCGTCAGCAAGTATTTTTACGAAGCCCTCGGGCGTACCCATTCCAAGCGCGCGGCCGTTGGCCATAAAAGGGAACTGACCCGCCTTGTAGGCTCTACCCTCAACCTTAAGCTGTTGCTCGGTCTGACCCACCCATGCTATTTCAGGCATCGTGTAGATTACCCACGGAATACAGTTGTAATCAATATGCGTAGCCTGGCCCGCAATACGCTCTGCAACCATAACGCCTTCGTCTTCGCCTTTATGGGCGAGCATAGGTCCACGCACAACATCACCGATGGCAAAGATACGGGGATTGGAGGTGGTGCAGTAGTCGTTAACCGGAATAAAACCTTGCTCGTTCACCGACAAGCCCACCGCCTCAAGGTTGAGGTTCTCGGTGTTGGGGACGCGACCCACCGACACGATAAGTCTGTCGAACTGAACCTCGGTGTCAGAGCCTTCTGCAGTCTTGTAGGCCACAGTTACGCCTTTGCTTGAAGTCTTGACCTCGTTAATACGAATGCCCATCTCAATTTTTAGGCCCTGCTGCGTAAAGAGTTTGAAGGCCTCTTTACTCACCGACTCGTCGCAGGCCGCTAGAAACTGCGGCGACGCCTCAAGCACATGAACCGTTGATCCAAGACGACGCCAGACCGAGCCGAGCTCGAGACCAATAACTCCCGCTCCAATGACTCCAAGCTTTACAGGCACTTTATCGAAGGTTAACGCGCCTTCGTTGTCGCAAATAAGCTTGTTATCTACTGGAATCGACGGAATATGGCGAGCCTTTGAGCCAGTGGCGATTACAACTTGGCCTGCACTCACCGAGTCAACACCACTGGCGCCCTGAACTTCAAGCAGAACCTTATCGGTCTGGGCACTAACAAACCTGCCCTCCCCCTTTAGCCAGTCGATTTTGTTCTTTTTAAATAAGAACTCAATACCCTTGGTCATCTTCGAGACGATGCCGTCTTTGCGTGCAAGCATTGTTTTAAGGTCGAAACTTGCACCCTTTACCGTGATGCCATGGTCAGAGGCATGGGTTGAGATGTTTTCAAATTCCTCGCTTGATGCAAGGAGCGCTTTTGATGGAATGCAGCCTACGTTAAGGCAGGTTCCACCAAGAACCTGCTGCCCCTCGGGGTTGATCCACTTCTCGATACAGGCCGTTTTAAAGCCGAGTTGAGCCAAGCGAATGGCAGAGATGTAGCCCGCGGGGCCCGCACCAATCACCACCACATCGTAGTGTTTCGTATTGTCAGCCATGGCGACTCCTAAGGTTAAATTTCGAGCAGGAGACGCGCAGGATCCTCCAAAGCGTCCTTCATGGTGACCAGGCCGAGCACCGCCTCTCGGCCGTCAATAATGCGATGGTCATACGACATGGCAAGGTAGTTCATGGGCCGAATGACGATCTGACCATTCTCGACCACCGGGCGTTCTTTGGTGGCATGAATGCCTAGAATGGCCGACTGGGGTGGGTTAATAATGGGCGTGGACAACATAGACCCAAAAACACCTCCATTGGAAATGGAGAAGGTGCCACCCGTTAATTCTTCAAGGGTAATTTTGCCCTCACGCGCACGAACTCCGAAGTCGGAAATGGTCTTCTCAATTTCAGCAAAGGTAAGCTGATCAGCATTGCGAATAATAGGAACGACCAGACCTCGCGGAGAGCCAACAGCAATGCCAATGTCGAAGTAGCCGTGGTAAACAATATCGTTACCATCCACAGAGGCATTAAGCACTGGGTATTTTTTGAGCGCGGCAACAGCGGCCTTAACGAAGAACGACATAAAGCCAAGCTTCACGCCATG
>JAURFZ010000126.1 GCA_030834045.1 Burkholderiales bacterium | reverse complement strand
CGCGAAGAGAGCGACTCCGAGGTGCTTGCCCAGGCGGGCCTGCGTGAGGAGGAAGACCTCTTTTCCTCGGTCTGGGCCTCGGCAAAAAACCGATGGCTCTGGCTTGGGCTTAACCTTTGCACGGCCTTTTTTGCCTCCAGGGTCATTGGCGCCTTCGAGGGCACGATTGAACGCGTGGTGGCGCTTGCAGCCCTTATGCCCATCGTTGCGGGAATCGCAGGCAACACGGGCAATCAGACCATGACACTTTTTATTCGGTCCCTTGCATTGGGGCAGGTCAATTCGGGCAATCTCACTCGACTGCTGGCAAAAGAACTCTCGATTGCAGGGCTCAATGGTCTTGTCTGGGGCTCGGTGGCGGGCCTTTTCGCCTGGTGGCTCTACAGCGAGACCAGTAACGGCCTGCTTCTTGGCATCACCATGATGCTGGCTATTTTGCTCAACCTTTTGGTAGCCGCGCTAATTGCCATTTTTGTTCCCATGTCCTTGCACCGAATGGGCCGCGATCCCGCCCTGGGATCCTCCGTTCTGCTTACCTTCAGCACGGACTCCTTGGGCTTTCTTCTATTTTTGGGGCTTGCCAGTCTTTTCTTTGGCTAGGGTGCAGCTCGGTGCTTCGAGCACGCGCCCGACAACTCAGCGAGCCCGAGCCTCGTTTAGCCGCCTCTTAAAAAGGGGCCCGACTTACCACCGGTTTTTTCCTCGAGCTGAACATTAGTTATGACCATGTCCTTCTGGGCGGCTTTGAGCATGTCGTAGATGGTGAGCAGCGCAATCTGAACTCCGGTGAGCGCCTCCATTTCAACGCCCGTTTTTCCGGTGGTGGTCACGGACACCTGGCAGTACACGCCGCATGGTTGGTCCAGGCAGTCGAACTGCACGCCAATGTGTTGAATGGGAAGAGGGTGACAAAGGGGGATTAGCTCGCTGGTTCGTTTGGCCCCCTGAATGGCCGCGATGCGCGCCACTCCAAGAACGTCCCCCTTGGCTGCCTGACCTTGCCGCACAACCGCAAGCACATCCGGTCGCATCACGATAAAGCCGCTGGCTCGCGCCTGACGGGTTGTGTCGGCCTTCTGCGAAACGTCCACCATTTCGGCTTTACCGTCTTGGTTGAAATGACTAAGCGGGGAGTTCATCGGCTCTATGATAAGGCTATGACAGCTGTTCATTCTTACAGAAGCATCCCTCGCACCATGGGGGCAGTTTTTGCGGCCGTGTTCTCAATGACGCTTGCCTCGGGCGCCTATGCACAGACGCGGGTCGGCACTGAACAACTGCCTCAGCTAGGCGAGGCCGATGCCGACGGCCTGAGTCTTGCAGCTGAGCGACGGCTTGGCCGCCAGGTCTTTCAAGAGTTTCTCCGTGCCGGGGTGGTGGCCGATGACCCAGAGCTTGAAGATTATCTGGCTGCCCAGTCGGCCCGTCTTTTGCAGGCGGCGCTCGACCAAGGGCATCTTCGGCCTGGCCAGTCGATTGAGCCTGGTGAGTTTCGTTTCTTTGCGGTGCGTGACCCCGCCATCAACGCCTTTGCCTTGCCAGGCGGCTTCATTGGCATCCACACGGGCTTGATGGCCCAGTCCCAGTCCGAGTCCGAGCTTATATCGGTGCTTGCCCATGAGATCGGCCATATCAGCCAGCGCCATATCTCGAGACAGTTTGGCCAGCGTCGTCAGTCGTCAGCGGTCATGATTGCCGCCGCGCTGCTTGCAGCCATGGCGGCATCAAGCAGCCCGGATGCGGCCATGGGGATCATGTCCTTGGGGCAGACAGTTGCGGTTCAAGACCAGCTGGCCTTTTCACGAGAGGCCGAGCGCGAGGCCGACCGTGTGGGGCTTGGTCTCATGCAAGAGGCCGGCTTTGATCCTCAGGCCATGGCAAGCCTTTTTCAGAAACTTTCTCGTGCCGGTGAGTTTTATGAGTCCGCGGCACCGAACTGGCTGCGCTCCCACCCGCTGACCACTGAGCGCATTGCCGATGTGCAGACCCGGTTGTCTCAGCTTGTCCCTCAGAAAAGCCCGGATCTGACCCGCTCAAGCCCAAGCCCAGGCCTTGGTGCGCAAGACACGTTGGAGTTTCGTTGGCTGCGGGCACGCACAGGGGCCCTCTCGGACCGCTCGGTTGATGGCCTTGCCAAGAGCCAGCTGCGACTTCAAAAGGCCTTTGAGGAGTCTGCGGGCAAAGCCCTAGAGCAGTCTGCCCTCGCCTATGCAATGGCCTGGGTCGCAGTCGGCCAGAGGCGCTACGAGACTGCCTTAAGCCGACTGACCCAGGCCGAGACCCTTACGCGCGACGCTAATGTCTACGCCTGGGCAAGACCCTTACTTGCAACAACTCGACTGGAGGTTCTGCTTGCTGCTGGCCAGTTGCAAGAGGCCCTTGCCAGCCTAAAGCCCCCCAGTGAGGTCAAGGACAACTCCATCAGCCGCAGGCAGCTTGCGCGCCTGAGCATTCGAGTTTTTGAGGGCCTCGGCCGTTTCGACCAGGCCCTCGCTCTTGCGCAGACCTACACCAGCAGTTGGCCTGACGATCTTCAGGG
Source organism: Burkholderiales bacterium (assembly GCA_030834045.1). GTDB lineage: Bacteria > Pseudomonadota > Gammaproteobacteria > Burkholderiales > Burkholderiaceae_A > Hahnella. Next base: position 2,152 of record JAURFZ010000126.1, on the reverse strand, counting down.
CTGGGCACTGCAGGCTCAGGCGGCCTCTTCGGCAGGCCGGCAGACGCTTGCGCACTGGGCAACAGCGGAGCGCTATCGGCGGGCTGGTGCGCTCAATGCCTCGCTTGAGCAGTTGGTTCTTGCCCGCAAGGCTAACGATGCGGACTTCACCGTGATGTCCATGATCGATGCGCGGCTGGCGAGCCTGCGCAAGGAAATTCAGTTTGAAAAAAGCGCGTCAAAGCAGACGAAGCCTTTGAAGGAGGGGCTTTAGTCTGCAGCCTCTTGAAGCTGATAACGAGTGCCACAGTAAGGGCACTTGGCAACGCCCTCATCGCTGAGCTCAAGAAATACCTTGGGATGACTGCTCCAGAGCGGCATGCGGGGATTGGGGCAAACAATAGGCAGCTCGCTCTGCGACACACGAAGGCTAGTAGCCTGGTCTGAAGTGGCCTGTGATGCGGTGTTCCCCGTGCCTGAGGCAGCGGGCTGCAGGCCAGAGGGTTTGTCGAGTTCTTGCATTCTTAGTCGATTCTAAGCCTTGACACTAAATGGGCGAGAGCCAGCTTTGGTACTTCGGTGTCCGGCCTGAAACGGCCTCGAAAAAGCAGGCCTGGATTTTCTCGGTGATCGGCCCACGCTGGCCTTCGCCGATGCTGCGATCATCAAGCTCGCGAATCGGGGTCACCTCGGCTGCCGTGCCCGTGAAGAAGGCCTCATCTGCACAATAAATTTCATCACGCGTGATTCGCTTCTCAACAATCTCAATGCCAAAGTCTTTCGCGATGGTCATAACCGAATCACGCGTGATGCCATCTAGGCAGGAGGCGAGATCGGGTGTGAAGAGCCTTCCTGATTTCACGATGAACAAGTTCTCCCCGGCGCCTTCGGAGACATAGCCCTCGGTATCTAAGAGCAGGGCCTCGTCATAGCCCATGCCACAGACCTCTTGGTGGGCAAGAATGGAGTTGATGTAGTAGCCACTGGCCTTGGCTCGAACCATCGACACGTTGACATGATGACGGGTGAAGGAGCTGGTCTTTACCCGAATGCCTTTGGCAAGGCCTTCTTCGCCCAGGTAGGCGCCCCACGGCCATGCTGCTATGGCCATGTGGATTTTGTTGTTATTTGTGGCGATGCCCAGGCGCTCAGAACCGATCCAGACGATGGGGCGAATGTAACAAGACTTCAGCTTGTTGCGCCGGACCGTCTCAAGCTGCGCCTGCATCAGCTCTTCTTTGGAATAGCCAATGTTCATCTGGAAGATCTTGGCAGAGTTAAGCAGACGCTGGGTATGGTCTTTGAGCCGGAAAATAGCGCTGCCCGAACCGGTTTCGTAGCAGCGCACGCCCTCAAAGATGCCCATGCCATAGTGCAGCGTATGGGTTAATACATGGATATTGGCCTCTCGCCAGTCCACAAATTGGCCATCCATCCAGATCTCACCATCGCGATCAGCCATTGACATGAAAAGACTCTCCTTGGGAAGAAAACTCGGACCCGCTGATCCAACAACCTGCGCGACACAGGCCTTGGACAGCCAGGGGGTGATGCTTATTCGAACATCATTCTAGCTCGGCTTACCGCGAATCTCTGAAAGGCTTCGAATGACGTCCGGGGCCTTGTCAAAGACGTCCTGCCAGAGATCGCAGACAGCCTGGCGGTCGACCTCAAAGGCATCGGGCGCAACCCGGGCCGAGCTTGCGCCTGCGAGTCGAAGCCTGTGCTGGTACCTGCGGAACCGTCGGTAGGCCTCGGCTACTTTTTCGGCCTTTTTTGGCCGAATAAGCCCAAGCCTGCCCGCCATGGTGAGAAGGGCAATATTTCCCAGGTTGCCCGTGAGTTCGGCGTGGACATGGCTGTATTCGAGCACCAGCGCTTGCACCATAAACTCAATATCCACCATGCCGGCTCGGTCGTGTTTAAGGTCGAACTCGCCGCTTGGGTTGGGATGGCCATCGTGCATGCGCCTGCGCATGGCAAGAATTTCTTCCTGCAGCGCCTGCGCCTGACGGGGTTGCCGAAGAATCTGAATGCGAGCCTGCTCGAAGGCCTGCCCAATGACGGCATCACCCGCGCAGAACCGCGCGCGCGTTAAGGCCTGGTGCTCCCAGATCCAGGCATGCTTTTCTTGGTAGTCGATAAAGCCGGACAGGTCGGTCACAAGTAAACC
>JAURFZ010000125.1 GCA_030834045.1 Burkholderiales bacterium | reverse complement strand
GAGCAGGCGCGTCGTCAAGACTGACGGTTGAGCAGGCCGACAGGCCAAGAAGACATGCAAACAGGGCCGCCTTGGGTAGGCGCGTAAACGATGTCATTGAACGAGTCATAGTTTCACTCCTTAGCGTCAGGTATGCGGCCCCAGGCCGGATTACGAATACCTGCTGCATCCAGGCTTATACGCGAACGCACTCGTCCATCGATAGAGGCAGCCGAGAGAAGATCGCGGTCGTTGACCCGACTGGAAAAAATAACCCACCGGCTGTTGGGCGCAAAGCTGGGTGAGTCGTCTCTGGGGCCACTGCTGACAATGCGCTCTTCCTGGGTCTCGAGGTTCATTACGGCAATGAGAAACTTCTTGTCGCGGCGTGCAACATAGGCCATGGTTTTGCCGTCGGGGCTAACAACAGGCCTTGCATTAAAGCCCCCATTGAAGGTTAGCCTCTCGAGCCGCCCCGAGCCATCAACGCGAACACGGTAGATTTGTGGGCTGCCGGTCTGGTCGGATGTGAAATAGACATGCTTACCATCGGCTGAAAAACTTGGCTCGGTGTTAATGGCCGAGGATCGCAAGAGGCGTCGAAGCCCGCTGCCATCGGCATTGGCAAGGTAAATTTGGGAAATGCCGTCGCGTGTGAGCACCATGGCAAGCTGTCTGCCATCGGGCGACCAGGCCGGTGCGCTGTTGCTTCCCTTGTAGTTGGCAACCACCGAACGCTTTCCGGTTGAAAGCTCATGCACATAGACCACCGGCTTGCCGGTTTCAAAAGAAACATAGGCAAGCCTGTCTCCCGTCGGTGACCAGGCAAGCGAAATGATGGGTTGGGTGGAGCGCAGTGCAGGCTGGGCATTTTCGCCATCGGAGTCTGCAATAACAAGAATGTGATTACTACCTTGACGCCGCACATAGGCAAGACGCGAGGAGAAAAACCCCGGTTCGCCCGAGAGCTTCTCAAGAATGTAGTCGGCCATACGGTGGGCGGACTTACGGGCATCGAGATGGGAGGCCTTGCTGGTAAGCACCAGGCCGCCCAGGTCTTCCGACTTAAGGGTGTCGAGCACACGGAACCGCACCTCAAACTGGCCATCGGGTGTGCGCGTGGCGCTGCCCACCACCAAGGCATTGGCCCCTTGGGCTCGCCACTGTCCAAACAATGTGGCCTCTACAGGCGTATTTTCAGACAGAGCTGGGTTCTGCGGCCCCACTGGCAGAAGACTGAAGCTGCCGGTGCGGCGAAGGTCAGCCTGTACGACCTCAAGCACGGTATCGGCCAACGCCCTGTTTTGAGGGTCGACGGTAAGTAAGGGGGCAAGAGCAACCGGTATTTGACGATCGCCCACGCCCGTGATGTCAATGCGCATGCCCTGGGCCTGCGCGGGCAGTTGGGCAGCGAGAAGGGCTAGGCTAAGGCCCAGGTATAGGCCGACGGCCTTAGCTTGATGCCGACTGACCCGGCTAACGTCGCGAAGCAATCGTACAATTGCGATGTTAGGCACAAGCCTTGCGAAAAAGGATGAAGAGGAAGGGCTCACCAGGGTCATTATAGGACTTGCCTTTACCTAGCGAGCAGGTGGTGGACGGTCAAGGGGACGAAAGGCAAGGGTTAAAGGGTTTTCAACCGAGCCATCGGCGGTTTTAGGCAAGGGGCTACTGCCCCAAATCGCCCGTTCAACGGCAGCATCCCAGCCCGCATTGCCACTGGACTTCTTTTTTGTCACTTTTAAAACGCGTCCTGTGGCCTGCTGCTCCACAACAAAAACAACCTCGGGGTTATCGGGTGCCCGCGCCGGGTCAAAGCTGATGCGATTGCGAATGCGCGCTCGAATGGATGCGGCGTAGTCTGCAAGCACACCGGTTCGATCTCCTATTTCTGCGCCACCGGCCACCCCCGCCTTGGTGCGCAGATCGTCGCCGTTATCCGCGGCCTTGGCCTTGGGGTCTTGGCCAAGGCTTTGCCTGACCTGGGCAAGTTGCTCCTGACGAATACGCTCTGTGGCCTCTTTGCGGCGTTGCTCAAGCTCGGCACGCTCACGGGCGGCCTTTTCATCGGCACGTTTTTTCCGGCGTTCGGCCTCCTCTTTCTCTTTTGTAATCCGGGCTTGCTTTAGTTTGTCTTGCCTGTCTTTCTCTGCCTTTTCTTTTACCAGCCTGTCGCGTTCGGCCTGCTCGTCCGCAAGGCGTTTGCGCTCATCGGCTTGTTTTGCCTTGAGCGCACGGTCTTTCTCGGCCTGCTCTTCGGCCTTGCGGCGTGTCTCTTCTTCCTCGGCCTTTTTCTTTGCAAGCGCAATCTCGGCCTCCTCGGCATTGGGCTGCGCAGGGGCGATGTCTTTAATGGGGGGGCTTGGCGTTGGCGCAGGCGCTAGCGGAGCATTCGCAGCAATCTCTGCAGGAAGGGAGGACCAGAGCTCAGCCTGAACCACAGGGGGCTCTTCTTTCTTAACATCGATGGCAAGAAGCATGGCCAGACCAAGGGCGGCATGAACGGTAAGCGAGCCGAGCGTGGCCACCGAGGACTCAAGCCCGCTTGCTCGAGTGCCTTGGGGTGACTGACGCGGGGGGTCACTGACCAGGCGCTCAGAGCCCTCAGGAAATAGCTGCGGCCCTTGGTTGAGAAGGGGGTCGCTGGGCACCTGAATTCCTAGTCTTGCCGAACTGCGAGACCCACCCGACCGAGGCCCGCAGATTGAAGGCTGTTAAGAGCCTGGACGACGGCATCGTACGGGACCTCGCGCTCTGCAAGAATGATGACGGGGCTGTCGGCGGCAGGGGCAAGCGCACGCACAGCCCCTGCAAGTTCGGAACGGCTTACCCGGGTCTCCTCGGCGCCCTTTTGTCTTAATCGCACCCCATGACTGCCGTCTCGCCGAACGGTGACCTCAATGGCGGCCACGGGGTTTTTCGACGACTGACCAACCCTGGGGAGATCGATGGTGCCCGTGACAATCATGGGCGCAGTCACCATAAAAATGATGAGCAACACCAGAGTGACGTCGATATAAGGCACAACATTAATTTCGCTTAGGGCGCGGCGACCTCGACGCAGCCCAAAGCCTCGGCCTGAGGAGGAGCCAGCCATTAATGGGCCTGCCTTTGAAGAATGTTGGCGAACTCGTCGGTGAAGTTTTCGAACCGCAAGGCAAGCCTGTCGACGCTGGTGGCAAAACGGTTGTAGGCAATGACTGCCGGTATGGCGGCAAACAGGCCAATGGCGGTTGCCACAAGAGCCTCTGCAATACCGGGAGCCACACTTGCAAGCGTAGCCTGTTGAATATTGGCAAGCCCCGTAAAGGCATGCATGATGCCCCAGACGGTTCCAAACAGACCAATGTAGGGCGAGACCGACCCCACCGAGGCCAAGAAAGGAAGGCTTTCCTCGAGGGCATTGATTTCGCGTTGGGCGCTTGCCCGCATGGCCCTCTGGGCGCTTTCAACCATTTCTGTGGCCGAGGCCTTGCCGGCCTGGCGGTGTTTTAAAAACTCGCGCATTCCCGCCTCAAAGATGCGAGCAGCGCTGCCAGGCACTTGGCCAAGCTCCACCGTTTTGAAAAGGGCCATCAGGTCGCCGCCAGACCAGAACTGGCGTTCGAAGGCTTCGGCCTGACGCACCGTGCGGCCAAGAACCTGCACTTTTTTAAGCATGATGGCCCAGGACGTCACCGAGACCAGTATTAGAAGAACGACCACAGCCTGAACCGGAATGGTGGCCTGAAGCATGAGAGCAAGAACGTTGAAGTCAGGGTTGGATGCGAGTTCAGGAATCATGGGCTGGGGCTTAAAGGAGTGTTGGTTTTAGGTGTTGTTAAAAAGCGATGGGCCGGAGGTTATGGGCGCAACCTGACCAAAATGAGCCCAGGCTGCTGCAGTGGCCTGTCGGCCGCGTGGCGTTCGTTGTAAAAAGCCTTGCTGAATCAGGTAGGGCTCAATGACGTCTTCAATGGTCTCTCTGTCTTCGCCAATGGCTGCCGCGAGGTTCTCAATGCCAACAGGCCCCCCCTGAAACCTATCGATGATGGCCTGCAGCAGGCGCTGGTCCATGAGGTCAAAGCCCTGGTTGTCAACCTCTAAAAGGCTGAGTGCGGCCTGGGCCACCGAGGCATCAATTTCACCATTGGCCCGCACCTGGGCGTAGTCGCGAACCCGTCGTAAGAGTCGATTAGCAATTCGGGGTGTGCCGCGAGAGCGCCGGGCAATTTCGCGGGTGCCGTCTTCGGTAATGGGCGCCTGCAAAAGGCCTGCGGAGCGATGAACAATAACGGCCATGTCGGCCTCTGAGTAAAACTCAAGCCTGCCAACAATTCCAAAGCGATCACGCAAGGGACCCGTAAGCATGCCCGCCCGGGTGGTTGCGCCAACAAGGGTGAAGGGCGGGAGGTCAAGCTTAATGGAGCGGGCCGCGGGCCCCTCCCCAATCATGATGTCGAGCTTAAAGTCTTCAAGTGCAGGGTAAAGAATCTCCTCAACCACGGGGCTAAGCCGATGGATCTCATCGATGAAAAGAATGTCATTGGCCTCAAGATTGGTGAGCATGGCCGCAAGGTCACCGGCCCTTTCAATGACAGGTCCCGAGGTCTGGCGAAGCTGCACACCCATCTCATGGGCAAGAATATGGGCGAGGGTTGTCTTTCCCAGGCCAGGTGGCCCGAACAGAAGGACGTGGTCAAGGGCATCGCCCCTTTGGCGTGCGGCCTGTATGA
>JAURFZ010000124.1 GCA_030834045.1 Burkholderiales bacterium | reverse complement strand
TTCCTGCAAACACCTGATCCACCGAAAGCCCATGCCGGTTGGCCGCCGCCTGTCGTAAGGCTAGGCTTGTCGGGTCCGGGTAGAGCCGCAAGGCTGCCCCGTCAACCCCAAGCGCCTTTTGTATGGCGGCAACCACGGCGGCCGAAGGCGGGTAGGGGTTCTCGTTGGTGTTGAGCTTAATTAGCCGACCCTCAGCTATCTGCTCGCCCGGCACATAAGGCGACAGGCTGTGCACGAGCGGGCTCCAATACTTCGAGGCCACAGTCGCAGCGCCATTGGCCTGGCTGTCAAGCGTTGACTTCAGTGACGCATTCATGCGCCGAACTGTATCATTGCGCCATGCGAATCGCCGAACTGCGCCGTGATACGGCCGAGACCCAAATCGTTGTGCGCCTGAACCTCGACGGAACCGGTGAAAAGGAGCTTGATACCGGCATCCCGTTTTTTGATCACATGCTTGATCAAATCGCGCGTCATGGTCTTATCGATCTCCAGGTCAAGGCCAAAGGGGACCTTGAAATTGACGCCCACCACACGGTGGAGGACATTGGCATCACCATTGGTCAGGCCTTTGCCAAGGCAATAGGAACCAAGCAGGCTGTGCGCCGCTACGGGCACGCCTATGTGCCTCTCGATGAGGCCCTTTCTCGGGTCGTGGTCGACCTGTCGGGCCGCCCTGGCCTTGAGTTTCATTGCGAGTGGACAAGGCAGTTTGTTGGGCAGTTTGACCTCGATCTTATCCATGAGTTTTTCCAGGGCTTTGTGAATCATGCCCAGGTCTCACTTCATCTAGACAACCTTCGCGGCACCAATGCGCACCATCAGTGTGAGACCCTTTTTAAGGCCTTTGCGCGGGCCCTGCGGATGGCTGTCGAGCTTGACCCTCGGCTGCCTCATGATGCCATTCCATCCACCAAGGGAAAGCTCTAGGCCTTAACGGCATCTGAAATGATTGCCATTGTTGACTACGGATCCGGCAATGTCCGCAGCGTCCAAAGGGCCGTGTATGCCGCCCTACAGGCCCTTGGCCGCGTAGAGGACGAGGTTCAGAGGGTCTCTGCACCCGAGCGTTTAGTCAAGGCTGAGCGTATTATTTTCCCTGGCCAAGGCTCAATGAATGACTGCATGTGCAGCCTGGAATCCTCAGGCCTGAAGCAGGCCTTGCTTGAGTGCGTTCGAAGCAAGCCGTTTCTGGGCATTTGTGTCGGTGAGCAGATGCTTTTTGACCGCAGCGAAGAAAAATCAACGCCAGGCCTTGCGGTGTTGCCGGGCGAGGTCGTGCGGTTTCATGCAAGTCGAGGCGCAAAAGACTCCCAGGGCAAGCCTTTAAAAGTGCCTCACATGGGCTGGAACCGAGTGCGGTTTCTGCGGAATCATCCCGTCACACAGGGGCTTTCGGGCTTGCAGACCTCTTCTCCCGACGATCCGGCTTGGTTCTATTTCGTGCATAGCTTTCACGCCGAACCCGCCGATTCCTCGGATCGACTTGGCGAGGCAGATTACGGATTACCCTTTACCTGCGCGGTCGCCAGGGATAACATCGTGGCAACGCAGTTCCATCCCGAAAAAAGTGCTGCCGCGGGCCTTCAACTTCTCAAACAGTTTCTGCAGTGGAAGCCTTAGGCAAGACCATGCACAAACTCCGGGTTTTGTTTTAAATTAACCGCTCACGATGTCTCTTCTTCTTATTCCAGCCATCGACCTTAAAGACGGTCAGTGTGTAAGGCTCCGACAGGGCAACCTCTCGGAGGTCACAGTCTTTTCCAATGATCCGGGCGAAATGGCTGCTCGCTGGATTACCCAGGGCGCAAGGCGTATTCATGTGGTGGACTTAAACGGGGCTGTAGCTGGGCGGCCTCGCAACGATGCGGCTTTAAAAAGCATTATCAAGGCGGCAGGAGATATCCCTGTTCAGGTTGGGGGCGGCATTCGCGATCTCGAGACGGTTGAACGCATGCTTGATGACGGCGCAAGTTTTGTCGTGATGGGCACGGCGGCAGTCAAAAACCCGGGGCTATTAAAAGATGCCTGCGCAGCCTTCCTGGGCCAGATCATTGTTTCAATCGATGCGAAAGACGGAAAAGTTGCAACCGACGGCTGGAGTAAGCTCTCAGGCCACGAGGTCATTGACCTTGCGCGCAAGTTTGAAGACGATGGAGTTGAGGCCATTCTTTACACCGACATTGGCCGCGATGGCATGCTGACAGGTATTAATCACGAGGCCACGCTTAGCCTTGCACGGGCGGTAAGCATTCCGGTAATTGCCTCGGGAGGCATTTCAGGGCTCGAGGACATAAAAATCCTTGCGGGGCTTGAGGACGAGGGCATTATGGGCGCCATTCTTGGCCGGGCCGTTTACGAAGGCCAGCTTGATTTTGCAAAAGCTCAAGAGCTGGCCGACCAGCTCGGTGGCGACTAAGTCGTTTTGTTAGCCAAGCGCATTATTCCCTGCCTTGATGTGGATGCGGGGCGCGTGGTCAAGGGCACCAATTTTGTCGAACTGCGCGATGCGGGTGACCCCGTGGAGGTTGCTCGTCGATACGACCTTGATGGGGCGGACGAACTCACCTTTCTCGACATCACGGCGTCTTCAAGCAACCGCGACCTCATTCTTCCCATGATTGAGGCTGTGGCCAACCAGGTCTTCATACCCTTAACCGTTGGGGGCGGGGTTCGTTCCCCCGATGATGTTCAACGGCTGCTTAATGCGGGCGCTGACAAGGTCAGCATGAATACGGCGGCCGTGCTGTCGCCGGAACTTGTTAGCGACGCGGCCCATCGCTTTGGAAGCCAATGCATTGTTGTTGCTATCGATGCGCGACGCCGGGCGGCCGGCCAGCAACAAAACCATCGATCGGCCTGGGAGGTTTATACCCATGGCGGGCGACAGGCCACAGGTCTGGATGTTCTAGACTGGGCCGAGCAGGTTGAGAACCTCGGGGCTGGTGAGATCCTTCTCACCAGCATGGACCGCGATGGAACCAAGTCGGGGTTCGACCTTGAACTGACACGCGCTGTCTCGAGCGCTGTGGGCATACCTGTTATTGCCTCCGGTGGGGTGGGCGAGCTTAATCACTTGGTTGAGGGCGTCACCGAGGGCTGCGCCGATGCGGTGCTTGCAGCCAGCATCTTTCACTTTGGCCAGCACACCATTCAAGAGGCCAAGCATTACATGCACACCAGGGGGGTCTGTGTCCGACTGGCTTAATGAAGTGCGTTTTGACGACAAGGGTCTGATCACGGCCATAGCCCAGGACGCCACGAGCCAACACGTACTGATGGTTGCCCACATGAACAGGCAGGCGCTAGAGAAGACGCTTGCCACAGGGCAGGCTGTTTATTTCTCAAGGTCTCGCCAAAGGCTCTGGCACAAGGGCGAGGAATCCGGCCATTTTCAGATCTTGAAGTCCATTCGGCTTGACTGCGATGGTGATGTGGTCTTAATGCAGGTCGAGCAGGTGGGCGGGCTTGCCTGCCATACCGGCCGCCCCTCTTGTTTCTTTCAAGAGCTCACGCAAGGCCACGATTGGCAGGTTGTGGAGCCTGTTCACAAAGACCCAGCCCTTATCTACGCTGCTAAATCAGGCTTAGAGCCCGGCAGTTCAAAACAGTCTGCGGTGCCCGCAGATCCCGGTGGCGGTGACATCGAAGGTGAGGGTGTTATTGCGCCAAAGACCTTGGCCACGCCGGAGTTTCTTGGAACCGTTTTTCATCGCCTTCAGGGCCTGCTGTCTCAACGCGCCCAGTCCGATCCCTCTACAAGTTATGTCGCCAGGCTCCTTCAGGGCCCCGAAGACAGCCTGTTGAAAAAAATCGGGGAAGAGGCCTGCGAGACCGTCATGGCCTGTAAGGATGCCGATAAAGACCGCATCGTTGCCGAGACGGCCGATCTCTGGTTTCATTGCCTGGTAACACTCCACCGCTACGGGCTAGGACCGGCCGAGGTACTTGCCGAACTTCAGCGCCGAGAAGGGCTGTCGGGGCTTGATGAAAAAGCGGCCCGGCAGGCCGATCGCCGCGCCGTGGATTCTAAAAGGAGCCGTGATGTCTGACTGCCTGTTCTGCAGAATCGTGAAGGGCGAGATACCCGCGAAAAAGGTCTTTGAAGATCACGAGATGATTGCCTTCCATGACATCCATCCCCGGGCCCCGATGCATCTTCTCGTTGTGCCCAAGCGCCATATCGAATCGCTGGCCACGGCGGAGGCTGAGGATGCGCAGCTTCTTGGTCGAATGATGACCCGCTTAAAGGGTCTTGCCATCGAAAATGGCTCGCCTGACGGCTTTCGCACTGTGGTGAATAGCGGTAGGGTTGGGCGGCAGGAGGTGTATCATCTGCATATCCATATGCTTGGGGGCCCCGAACCGCTGGGCTCCTCAGCCTCTTTTTAACGCGTTGAAGCTCGACGTTTCGAGCTCTGCTCGGGCGGGTTCGCCTGGTAGGCTCTTCGACGGGTTTTCAACACCAAGTCCTATTGGAGCATCGTCATGGGCAGCTTTAGCATCTGGCATTGGCTTATTGTTCTGCTGGTCGTTCTGCTGGTCTTCGGAACCAAAAAACTTCGCAATCTGGGCTCCGACCTTGGTGGTGCCGTGAAGGGTTTTAAAGACGGCGTGAAAGAGGCAACAGCCGAAGACGCGAAGCCCGCGGAGGGCCAACAGCCGCCTGCAGCAACAGCCAAGGTCGAGTCAGCCCAGACCATCGATGTTCAGGCAAAGGACAAGACCACATCGGGTACTTAAG
>JAURFZ010000123.1 GCA_030834045.1 Burkholderiales bacterium | reverse complement strand
CCGGCTGTCGCAATAGCTAATAACAGCAACCTGTTCTGCGCCCCAGGCCTCAGCAGCCTTGTGAGCCAGCCGGGCCACCGACTGTGTCTTGCCAGAGCCTGAGGGACCAAAGACAGCATGAATGCCCTCGGTTGGAACCTCGGTAATGGTTTTAGGAAGACCTGCCGCAAGAATGGCTTCAACCTTCTTCATGGCTATTTCGATGGTTTCTTCCGACTGAATCTCATCAATAAGCAGCACACGACTCGCCGTTGAAACGCCAAGCGTCTCGAGTGCCGTATTGAGGGTCTGGCCCATTGACGATAAACCGACAGGGCTAAGCGCGGACAACTGTTGTTGAAGACGCAGTTCACGTCGCAACACGGCCATCTCTTGCCGAACAATGTCGACAATTTCCCGGGCCCGAAGCTGTTCGCGATGGTTGTCATGGCGAAGCTCACCCATGACCGGCTCGCGTTTTTGTGTGGCGGGTTGAAGTGTCTGGGAGAAGATGGCCTCGAACTCTGGCCCGTCTGGGTTGATGGCGTTTGCCGCTCCTACTGCTCCCTCCGCTACTACCGGCTCGTTAGGGGCATCGCCAGTGTTTGGCGCGTGGGCCTCTGCCTCGGCGAGCTCAAGACTGGCCCGGTCGAATGCCGGCTCCAAGTCCACCGCAACAATCACTTCCGTCTGGCCATTGACTTGTTCGTGCGAGACCACAAGGGCATCCGTTCCATAAAGGCTCACGGCTTTCTCCGTCGCTGCACGAAGGTCTCTGGCAAGGATGCGTTTTAGTTCCATAAAGGTCTCCAGACTACTTTCCTATAGAGGTAAGCAAGGTCTATTCCGTTTTTTCCCGTATTTCAACGGTTTCAATGACTTTCACGGACTGGTCGTCCGGAATCTCTGCGTAAGAGAGCACCGTAAGCCCCTCAACACGATGTCGGGCAGCACGCGACAACCAGGGCCTAAGAACAGGCGAGACCACAAGCACGGCATTATTGCCTGCCTCCTCTACATTCTTGGTGCTGTTGCGTAAGGCGCGAAAAAGCCCCTCGGCAAGCCCAGGCTCGAGCACCACGTTGGCAAGGTCGCCCCGATGTTGTTGCAAAACGTTATGCAGCATCTGCTCAAGGGCTGGATCGAGCGTCATTACGGGCAGCGTCTCTTGGTTTTCAAGAAGCGTCTGAATAATCATGCGGCCGATGCGTGGTCTTACGAGCCCAGTAAGCTCGGCGGGGTCTTGCGTTTTGCTGCAGGCATCCGACAGGGCCTCCATAATCGACCGCATGTCACGAATGGAAACGCCTTCTTCAAGCAGGGTCTGAAGCACCTTGGTGACGACCCCTAGGGAAAGCTTTGCAGGCACCACATCCTCAATAAGCTTTGGAAATTTCGAGGCGAGCTTATCAAGCAGCTGCTGGGTTTCATCTCGGCTTAGGAGCTCCGAGGCGCTATCGCGCAGTACCTTGTTAAGGTGCGTTGCAATGGCCGTTGCGGCATCAACCACCGTGTAGCCAAGTGTGCGCGCGTAGTCACGCTGTGAGGGGTCGATCCAGACGGCATCGAGCCCAAAGGCAGGCTCTTTAGTCGGAATACCCTCAAGTTTTCCGTAGACCTGGCCTGGGCTAATGGCAAGCTCTCGGCCCACCTTTGCCTCACCCTTGCCGCGCACAACACCATTAATAATGATGGTGTAGTGGTCGGGGTCGAGCGTTAAAGAATCGCGAATACGAACTGGCTGAATCAGGTAGCCAAGCTCTGCAGAAAGTTTTTTACGCACACCTTTTACCCGGGTCATAAGCTGGCCACCCGTCTCGGCATTGACCAAAGGAATGAGCCCGTAGCCAATTTCCAGCCCAATCACGTCAACGGTATCCAGATCGTCCCAGTCGAGTTCTTTATTGGGGTTGTTGGGGTCATCGCCTGCCCCACCATCGCTGCCTGCATCACCACGCAATTTGTCGGCATCTTCCTTCTCGTAGCGGGTCTTTAGCACCAGCAGGCCAATTCCTGCAGCCACTGCGGCCAACGACAGGAAAACCATGGCGGGCATTCCCGGTACAAGGCCAAGAATGGCGAGGATGCCGGCCGAAATAAAGAGGGCAGAGGGCTTTGAGAGCTGGCTCGTAGCCTGCTCGGTCATCGACTCGCTGGTCGTAACGCGGGTGACAACAATGGCTGTTGCAAGCGAGAGAAAGAGCGCGGGTATTTGCGCCACCAGACCGTCGCCAACGGTGAGCAATACATAAATGGCGCTTGCTTCCGACAAACCCAGGTCGTGCTGGGTCATCCCTACAACCATACCGCCAAGGATGTTAATGAGAAGAATGAGTAGGCCGGCAATGGCATCGCCCTTTACGAATTTCGATGCACCGTCCATCGACCCGAAGAAGTCGGCCTCTTGGGAGATTTCCTCTCGCCGCTTCTTGGCGGTCTCTTGGTCGATAACCCCTGAATTTAAGTCGGCATCAATCGCCATCTGTTTGCCGGGCATCGCATCGAGAGTAAAGCGCGCCGTAACCTCGGAGACTCGGCCTGCACCCTTGGTGATCACGACGAAGTTAATAATGACAAGAATCGCAAACACAATAATGCCGACAAAGTAGTTGCCGGCAATTACGAATTCTCCAAAGGCCTGAATAACCTGCCCGGCGGCATCCGGTCCGGTATGTCCTTCTACTAAAACGACGCGAGTGGAGGCTACGTTAAGCGCAAGCCTGAGCATGGTCGTTAAGAGCAGTATTGCGGGGAACGATGAAAACTCAAGTGGTCGTGTCACCCCAATGGCCACCATGATGACAATGAGGCCGACCAGAATATTGAAGGTGAACAAGATATCGAGAAGCCATGCCGGAAGCGGCAAGACCAGCATGCTCATAATGAGCAACACAAGTGCCGGTATACCAAGACCCGTGGCGTCAATCTGGGAGACGGCTTGTCGTAAGTTGGACAAGCTAAGGGTGGCCATAGTGTGTCGTTAAACCTTCATTCGTTAATAAAAACAATGCCTTAGGCTTTTGGGGTCCAGGCCTCTACTTCATCATCAGCAATTGGTATGCCACTGAAAAGCCTGGTGTTCACCTGGGCGTGGCCCAGAAATTGCTGGTTTTTTGACACCTTCACTTATGCGGCAAAGGTTGTTCAATGAGTTCATGGGACCTTACTAGCACCATTGGTGCCACCTCGCCAAAGGCTACGGGCCAAACCGAAGCGCCCTCCAAAGGAGGCGACAGCCCGGGTGAGTCGTTTGGCAAACTGTTTGGCAGAGTCTTTGGAGATGGCCCGATGCGGCAAAGTCTTGCCGGTCGTGAGGTCAACGAGGAGGCCAGCAAGATTCGAATGGTTCTTCTTGGGTCAGACACCCAGGTCATCACCGCTGGAGAGCCCCCCACAGAAGAGGAGATTCTGGCCTTCGCACGGGAGGCTAATCTTGATGAAACGTCGTTAAAGGCCCTACTTTTGACTGTTCCTGGCGTAAACGGTGAGGTGACGGATTCTGAGGCCCAGCCCATGGGAGACGATCGCCTGTCGCAAGGCTCCAATGCCCTAGAGGCCGGTGCTGACTGGGTTGGCGCCACGATAAGCACCGTGGTCTCTGCGAATGCGCCGGATATTAAGGCTGAAAGCCCGGCAACGGCAATCCAAGTTACACCGCAATTGGTGACGTCTTCGGCCCTGTGGATGAAGTCCGCTGTCCGTACTGACAAGGTTGCAGAGGCAGGTTTTGCCGCGGGCGAAACAAGGCCGTCAGGAGAGGCTTTCGTGCCGCCAAGACCAACCGGAGCGCCTGCAGTTTCCGCAGGGGTTGCTGAATCTTTTCGGGTTTCAGTGCAGGCAATGGATGACTCAACAGCCAACGCCAAGCAGTTATCGAGGGATGTGCTCCATTCTCGGCTCCTGGTTGATGCGGCTGAGGTAACAGAGGGGTCCGACAACAAACTAGCCGCTCGACTCTGCCTTGGCTTAAAGGCAATCGAAGAGTCGGTTTCACTAGAAGCTCTGCTTAAGAACATTCAGGAGAAGAAGAACCTGACACTGCAAGACCCTATCAAGCTGCAGCTTGCCGACCCAGCACGCAGCCCTGAGCCCTGGGTCACGGATGCAAAGCTTGAGTCGGGCCCGAACACGGATGATCCATCGGGTTCTTCGAGCGGAACCGGTGGCGTGGGATCACTTGACTCGTCAATGCGGTCGGGCGGTGGCTCGCTTGGGGACAGCAGCCAGCAGTCACGTTCAGACTCGAATGCAGGCTCCAAGGCCATGAGCCAACAAGTTATGCAGCGATTTGGCGAAATTCTTGGTCAGCGACTCTTGCAGCAGATTAACCAGGGGGCATGGAAAGTTGAAATAGCACTTGAGCCAGTCGACCTTGGGTCGATTCAGATAGAACTAGAATGGCGCAATGGGGAACTTGAGGCGAGCTTTAAGGTGGGACAGGCCCTTACACGCGATCTGCTGCAAGATGGTTTACCTCGGCTGCGAGAGACCCTTGAGCGAGCTGGTATAGATGTTGCTTCGGTGTATGTTGGTGATCAGGGCCGCCAGCAGTCGTCTTCGGGCCGCCCCGGTCAACCGGGCTCCAATGACTTGAAGCAATCCCAGTCTGCGGATCAGGAAAATGGGCTTGAAGCACAGGCCGCGGGCTCGCAAGGTTTTAAGTCTGGCGATGGCAGGCTCGATGTTTTGGTGTAACTCCTAAGTTTGGAAGGAACAGAGATGGCTGACGAACAACAAGCTGAAGAAGGCGGAAAGAAAAAAAGCCCGCTAATTATGATCATCGTTCTGGTGGTGGTCATT